>NZ_JBASXK010000040.1:0-58663 GCF_049276915.1 Aestuariivita sp.
AAGCTATCTGATCCCCAAGACAGAGCCTGCGCGTTTTTGGGGATCAGGCGCAGCATGCGGGAGCGCTGCTGAGTCCGCTGGCGAACGCACATGGCGACGAGATTTCTTGGCAGATTCTATGCAAGAGGTATCGGTCCAGGGGATGCGCATCCCGATAGATATTTTTCGGGTTTTGGTGAAGACAAAGAGATTGATCGCAACCACCTGAAAAAACGGGATAAACAGAGCCATATCGCTCTGGTTTTTGCGAGGAGAAAGTGGTGGGCGACCCTGGAATCGAACCAGGCGTGCGTCTCCGCGAGGGAGTTACAGTCCCCTGCCACACCTTGCGGCCTGTCGCCCAACCGTTCTTGCGCATTGCGCTGAACGTGCCGGCGTGATTACAAGCGCGCCCAAGGGCCGTCAACCGTTAAATCCCATCCGATCGGATGTGTTTCAACGCGCACAGAACAGGGACGCAAAACCCATGAAAAAACCCAAATGGGTCGTCGAGAAGGAACAGGCCAAAAAAGCCAGTTCCGCGCTTACAGTCTGGCTGTTTGGCTTGCATGCAGTGCGCGATGCGCTGGGCAATCCCAACCGCGAAAAGCTGCGCCTGATCGTGACGCAGAACGCCCATGCCAAACTGGCGGATGCCATCGAGGCGTCAGGGATTGCACCCGAGATTGTGGAACCGCGCAAATTCGCAGCCCCGCTTGATCCGGGCTCGGTTCATCAGGGGGCCGCTCTTGAGGTCAAGCCGCTGGAATGGGGCACCTTGGAGGATCGTTGTTTTGCTGCCCATCGCGTGCTGCTGTTGGACCGGGTGACGGATCCGCATAATGTCGGGGCCATTTTGCGCTCGGCCGAAGTGCTGGGCGCTCAGGCAGTGATCGGCACGCGTCATCATTCTGCGCCCGAGACTGGCGCGCTGGCCAAATCGGCAAGCGGCGCATTGGAGCGACAACCCTATCTGAGGGTCCGCAACCTGGCGGATGCGATCACCGATCTGCAACGGATCGGTTTCATCGTTTTGGGGCTGGATGGAGATGCGGAAGAGACAATCGAAACTGCCTTGTCTGGCCTGAGCGATCGTCCGGTTGCGTTGGTTCTGGGGGCCGAAGGCCCTGGTTTGCGCCAAAAAACTCGTGAAACGGTCGACAAGCTGGTGAAAATTGACGCGGCGGGCGGATTTGGCTCACTCAACGTCTCAAATGCTGCAGCGGTTGCCCTATATGCCTCTTTGAAGGCGTAACGGGAGGCTGTCATCGGCTATTCAACAAAGATCGCGACCTGCTGTTATTGCGGCACGCGCGCGGCTCTGGTTCTGAAGGGCCAGGACCGGCATGAATTGGCGTGTTCGTCCTGCGGTGCGCCCCTTCATGACATGAAAATGCTGCGCAAGGACCGCGAAGGCCCGCGTGAGCTGGTACCAACCAGCCGTGTGCGCGCGCCACAGCCTGCGAAACCCGGGAAGATGGCCCCTCCCAAACCCGTCAAACGAAAAAAGCGGCGCAAAGGCTTCATGAGCAAACTGTTTGAAGAAGCTTTTGATGTGATCGAGGACATCTTTGACTGAAATGAATGTCACGGGCGCGGGTGCGGTCTTCACATCGCCGTGCGGGGGCTGGTCATAAGCGGCAGCACAGGTCACATTTGCAACGTGCCGCGTTGCTGGAGGTGTACTGATGTTTTCTCGCCGTAGTTTTGTGCTCTCGCTGAGTGCTGCTTGTTCCATTGGGGCGGCATCAAGGGTCTTTGCCGAACAGCCTCGGTTCTTTACCCGCAACGGGGCGGTGATCGGCGGGTATGATGTGGTGGCCTATTTCACCGAAGGCAAACCGGTGATGGGCGACAGCGCCCATTCCGTGATGTGGCAAGGTGGGACCTGGCTGTTCAGCACAGCGCAGAACCGCGAACGGTTCGAGATGAACCCCAGGGCCTATGCCCCTCAGTATGGCGGCTATTGCGCCTATGCGGTCGCGCGCGGTTACACCGCCAAGGTCGAACCCGAAGCCTGGCGGGTTGTCGATGATAAACTGTATCTCAACTATTCGCGCGCTGTCAGAGCGCTCTGGGCGGCCAATATTCCGGGCAACATTGCCAAGGGCGATGAGAATTGGCCTGCGGTGCTGAAGAAATAGTCAGGCAGGAATCCGCCTGATCTGCGCATCAATCTGTTCACGCTCGCGCGAGAGCCCCTTTTCAGTGCCAAAACCGTGCCTATCTATCGGTCATGACACAGAGTTCGGAACCTCTGCGGTCAATTCACTGTCCCTCGTTCCGTCACTGGCGCTCAAGGATTTATCCTTGAGCGCTTTTTTCTTTGAGAACTCCGGGATAGAGTCAGCGAATGACATCCTATTCCGAAGACCTGTTGCGCAAGATCCTGCGCGAGACGAAAACCGTCGCGATGGTGGGCGTTTCCATGAACCCCGTGCGCCCAAGCTATTTCGTGGCGCGATATCTTGATTTGAAGGGTTTCGACATCATCCCCGTCAATCCCATGCACGCCGGAGAGCGGATTTTCGGCAAGGAGGTCCTTGCCAGCCTGTCCGACATTTCGCGGCCTGTGGACATGGTGGACATTTTTCGGCGCTCTGAAGCCGTCCCTGACATCGTCGAAGAAGCCTTGGGCTCCCTGACCGGGCTGAAAACAATCTGGATGCAGATCGGCGTGGAACATCAGCAGGCCGCACAGCGCGCGCAGGCGCAGGGTGTGAACGTCATCCAGAACCGCTGCCCGAAGATCGAGTATCAGCGCTTGTTTGGTGAGCTGCGCATGGGCGGCTTTGCGACCGGCGTGATTTCGTCAAAGCTCTGACCCTCCGGGCCGGGTAGGGCGGTTCCAAACGACCTGGCAGGGCGTTTTCTTATCGGCTGGCTTTTTCGTCGATCCCCGAGGTTCCGTGTCGGCGGGCCAGTTCATCCAGCACATCCTGCAGCGTGACATCGCGTGCAGCCAACATGACCAGCAGGTGATAGAGCACATCTGCCGCTTCGCTTGTCAGCCGCGTCTTGTCGCCCTTGATGGCCTCGATAATGGCCTCGATGGCTTCTTCGCCAAACTTTTCGGCGCATTTCTCCGGCCCCTTGGCCAGCAGCTTGGCGGTCCAGCTGCTGTCCGGATCGGCAGATTTTCGAGCCTCGATCGTGGCGGCAAGGATGTCGAGCGCGTTCATGTCAGCCTCATGGGGATGCCCGCGGCTGCCATGTGTTCCTTGGCTTCGCGGATCGTGAAATCACCGAAATGGAAGATCGATGCGGCCAGTACGGCGCTTGCGCCACCCTGTGTCACCCCTTCGACCAGATGATCCAGAGTGCCCACACCGCCCGAGGCGATGACCGGCACGTTTACCGCATCTGAAATGGCCCGTGTCAGCGGCAGGTTGAAGCCCGCGCGCGTGCCGTCCCGGTCCATGGATGTCAGCAGGATCTCTCCGGCACCTTTCGCAGCCACGGTGCGTGCAAACTCCACGGCATCAATGCCTGTGGGCCTGCGCCCGCCATGCGTGAAGATCTCCCATTTGCCGGGGCTGACCGTCTTGGCATCTATCGCGCAAACGATGCATTGGCTGCCGAACTGGTCTGCCGCTTCGGCGATCACGTTCGGGTTGGCGACCGCGGCCGAGTTGAAACTGACCTTGTCGGCTCCGGCCAGCAGCAGGTCGCGCACATCTTCTTTGGTACGCACGCCACCACCCACCGTAAGAGGGATGTAACATTGCTCGGCCGTACGACTGACCACGTCATACATCGTGCCGCGGTTTTCATGGGTCGCGTGAATATCGAGAAAACACAATTCATCCGCGCCCGCCGCATCATAGGCGCGGGCAGATTCCACAGGATCACCGGCGTCGATCAGGTCAACGAAGTTCACGCCTTTGACGACACGCCCGTCGGCGACATCTAGGCAGGGGATGATGCGGGTTTTCAGCATGCAATTGGTTATGGACCGGATTGAAGGAAGGGGGAAGGGGGCGTTGGCCGCGTTGCACGGCCTGTCGCGCAGCCCGCAAGAAACACGCGCGCAGGCTTAGGAGGCCAGCGCCTTGAGGGCGGCACCCAGATCAATCGCCCCATCATAGAGCGCGCGTCCCGAGATCGCGCCCGAGATGACGCCGGTGTCGCGCAACAAGATCAGATCCTGAAGCGAAGACACGCCGCCCGAGGCAATGACCGGGATAGTGACTGCTCGGGCAAGATCGGCTGTGGCCTCGATATTGGGGCCCTGCATCGCGCCGTCGCGGTTGATGTCCGTATAGATGATCGCGGCCACCCCTGCGTCCTCGAAGGATTTTGCAAGATCGGTGACCATCACGTTTGTTTCTTCGGCCCAGCCTTTGGTTGCGACGCGACCGTTTCGTGCGTCTATGCCCACAGCGATTTTTCCCGGAAACGCGCGTGCGGCCTCACGAACCAGATCGGGGTTCTCGACGGCGACTGTGCCAAGGATGACGCGGGCAAGCCCCTTGTCGATCCAGGCCTCGATCGTGGCCATGTCCCTGATACCCCCGCCTAGCTGAGCGGGCGTATCGGTTGCTTTGAGAATGGCCTCGACCGGGGCCGCGTTGACCGGTGTGCCGGCAAAGGCACCGTTCAGATCGACCAGATGCAGCCATTCGCAACCGGCCTGAACAAACGCCATGGCTTGTGCGGCTGGATCGTCGTTGAACACGGTTGCTTGCTCCATCTCGCCGCGCACAAGGCGCACGGCTTGTCCGTCTTTGAGGTCGATGGCTGGGTAAAGGATCATGGCAAAGGCCTATATCTGCTGCTGGGCGCTGTTATGCATGGGTTGCGCCGGATTGCAACGTGGCGCGCGACGCAATGTCAGGCTTGCCTGCAGGGCTCGGCACGGGGCAAGGTGCAGGCAAAACGGGAGGAAATGAAATGAAACATATCGTTCTGAGTGCACTTGCAATGTTTGCACTTGCAGTACCCGCCAGCGCTGACCCGATATTGGGAACCTGGAAAACCCAACCTGATGACGGGTCCTATGCACATATCCAGATGGCCCCTTGCGGTGCGAACCTGTGCGGAAAGATCGCGCAAACATTCAACAGCGACGGTGAGTTCAACTCACCCAATATCGGCAAGACACTGGTGATCGACATGGTGTCAAATGGCGACGGCACCTATAGCGGCAAGGTCTGGCGACCTTCCAACGACAAGATCTATATCGGCAAGATGAATCTTGATGGGGATTCTCTGGCGCTGCGCGGGTGCGTGGCAGGCGGATTGATCTGTTCGAAGCAGACCTGGAGCCGCGTGAACTAAGGCCGCCAGTTCAGGAAGTTGGCAATCAGGCGCAGGCCGGTTGCCTGACTTTTTTCCGGGTGAAACTGGGTGCCGATGATCGTGTCGCGCCCGATGATCGCCGTGACATCGCCGCCGTAATCGACATGGGCGATGCGTTCGGACGCGGTTGTGACATGCATGTGGTAGGAGTGGACGAAGTAAGCGTGCTCGCCGCTTGTGATCCCCTCCAGAACCGGGTGCTTTTGCGTGATCACCAACTCGTTCCAGCCCATATGAGGCACTTTCAGCTTGGGATCATCGGGGGTGATACGCACAACGTCTCCGCCGATCCAGTCCAGACCCGGAGTGTCTTCATATTCATGCCCCTTGCTTGCCATCAACTGCATGCCGACACAGATGCCTAGAAAGGGGCGGCCCTTGTCTTCGACCGCTTCGCAGAGCGCATCATAGACGCCACCACGCGCACGCAGAGCAGCGGCGCAGGCTGGGAAAGCTCCGTCGCCCGGCAGGACGATCCGATCGGCGCGGGCCACCACATCCGCATCGGATGTCACGACCACCGTGCCCGCATCAGTTTCGCGCGCCATACGCTGAAACGCCTTTTCCGCCGAATGCAGATTGCCGCTTTCGTAATCGATGATCGCTGTCATCATCGGCGTTACAGCGCGCCCTTGGTCGAGGGGACTGCATCGGCCTTGCGCGGATCGGTTTCAACCGCGTCGCGCAGAGCCCGGGCGACCGCCTTGAATGCAGCCTCGGCGATGTGATGGCTGTTGATGCCATGCAGAGCGTCGATATGCAGCGTTATGCCTCCATGGGTCGAAAGCGCCTGAAAGAATTCGCGCACGAGTTCGGTATCGAACGTGCCAATCTTGGCGGTCGGCAGGTCTGCATTCCAAACGAGGAACGGACGCCCGGACAGATCCAGCGCGGCCCGCACCAGCGCGTCATCCATGGGCAGCAGACACGCGCCATATCGGCGAATCCCGCGCTTGTCGCCCAGAGCGGCCGTCAAAGCCTGGCCCAGTGCGATGCCCGTATCCTCGACCGTGTGGTGATCGTCGATATGCAGATCGCCCTGCGCCCGGATCGTCATGTCGATCAGTGAATGGCGCGCAAGCTGATCCAGCATATGGTCAAAGAACCCGACGCCGGTCTGGTTGTTATATACTCCGGTCCCGTCGAGATTGATCTCGACCGAGATATCGGTCTCTGCTGTCTTGCGAGTGATCCTGGCCTCACGCATGGGCATATTCCTTTGCGGTTCCCGGTGCTTATAGGGGTGTGCCGTGGGCGGTGAAAGCCCTTGGCGCATCTTTGGGCGGGCATTGTTGCGGCGTGGTCGCGGCGAGGGATTGCACCGCGCGGGTCTGCGTGTCAGCTTGGCGCTGTTCAGACAGATGAGGCTGCGATGACCACCTGCGTCTTTATTCAGATCCGCTGCAAGCCCGGCACGACCTACAAGGTCGCCGAAGACATTGCTCTGCGCGAAATTCATTCCGAGCTTTATTCAACGTCAGGCGAGTATGATCTGTTGATGAAGCTGTACATCCCCGAGGACCAGGATGTGGGCAAGTTCATCAATGATGAACTTTTGGGTATACCGGGAATCGAGCGGTCTTTGACCACGATAACCTTCAAAGTTTTCTGAACCCTCCCTCCAGCACATATATGCGCCGCTCTGAAGTGAACGCAGGCATCTGCGTCACCCGCGCATGGCTTGCCGGATGATTGATGTATTCGACATGCATCAGTTGACCTTTGGTGTTGTTTTCTGTCATTCATTACGCAGGATCGGAATTTCTGCGAAAGTTTGGCTGTATGATGGAGGTATTGCTCAGGGCAGGCGGTCTGATTGTCGGCTGGAATGACGATCTGTCGGAAATCGTAGCTCTGTCTCTCCAAGTCACGCTGAGTGCCGTGTTCATTTCCTGTCTGATCGGATTGCCGCTGGGCGCGGTTGTGGGCGCGTTTCGCTTTCCCGGACGCCGGGTGGCGATCTTGATGATGAATGTCCTCATGGGCCTGCCGCCCGTGGTGGTGGGGCTCATCGTTTACATGTTGTTATCGGCCTCTGGTCCGATGGGGGTGTTGGGGCTGCTCTACACCCCAACGGCGATGATCATTGCGCAGACCGTGTTGGTCACCCCCATCATCGCGGCCCTCAGTCGTCAGGTGGTTGAGGATCTGCATGAAGAATATGCCGAACAGTTTGCGTCTTTGGGTGTGGGGCCTGCTCAGCGCGTGATGGCGCTGTTGTGGGATGCACGGTTCAGCCTGCTGACGGTTGTTCTGGCCGGCTTTGGTCGCGCGGTGGCCGAGGTCGGGGCCGTGATGATTGTCGGGGGCAACATCAACCACGTAACGCGGGTGATGACGACGGCGATTGCCCTGGAAACTTCGCGCGGCGCTCTGGAACTGGCTTTGGCGCTTGGGCTTGTCTTGTTGCTTATCGCGCTGGTGGTGAACCTGATTGTCATGACCGTGCGCGGAACGGCGGTGAGGGCGGCCTATGCATGATCTTTCACCCATGTTGGTGGCCTCTGGCCCCACCGTTGTCGAAGGTGGGTTTTCGGTTCCGTTGATGGCCGCACGCGGGGTTTATTGCACCGTCAAGGGACAGCGCTTGCTGTCGGATATCGACCTGACGCTGCAGGCCGGTCGGCGCACGGTTATCCTGGGTCCGAACGGAGCTGGCAAAAGCCTGCTTTTGCGGCTTCTGCACGGATTGGTCCCGGTTTCGAGTGGTGAAATTCGTTGGCAGGGCAAGCCATTAGGGCGCAAAGCTCAGGCCGAGCAAGCTATGGTGTTTCAGCGCCCGATCATGTTGCGCCGCTCGGTTCTTGCCAATCTGCGATTTGCGCTCAAGGTGCGCGGATTTGTCGGCAGGGAGCGCGCACGCCGCGCCGAGCAGGCTCTGGATATGGCCGGGCTTGCCCATCTGGCGATGCGCCCCGCGCGCGTGTTGTCGGGCGGTGAACAACAAAGGCTGGCGATCGCACGCGCCTTGTCCTGCGGGCCTGAGATGCTGTTCCTTGACGAGCCGACGGCCAGCCTTGATCCGGCAGCCACAGGGCGGATCGAAGATCTGATCCTGCAGGCGCATGCCAGCGGTGTGACGATCGTGATGGTGACCCATGATCAGGGCCAGGCGCGCCGCGTCGCCGAAGATGTGGTTTTTTTGCAGGACGGCCGCATCAGCGAAGCCGGGCCAGCCAGCACGCTTTTGCACAACCCGAAATCCGACGCCGTGCGGGCATGGCTTGAGGGTCGTCTTTATGTCACCGGCGAAGACTTCAAAACATAGGAAGGAACGCACATGTTTAACCATATGAAATCGCTTGCTGTTGTAGCCCTTTTGCTGGCTCCGCTGCCAGCTTGGGCCGAAGATTTCATCTTGATGCAATCCACAACATCGACCCAGAATTCCGGTCTGTTCGATCATCTTTTACCGATCTTCACGGAAAAGACAGGGATCGAAGTTCGTGTTGTGGCCGTGGGGACCGGGCAGGCGATCCGGAATGCAGCCAATGGAGATGGAGATATCCTGTTCGTTCATGCCAAACAGGCCGAGGAAAAATTCGTAGCGGACGGGTTCGGCCTCGGGCGTGCTGATGTGATGTACAACGATTTCGTCATCGTTGGCCCAGCGGATGATCCTGCAGGCGTCGCAGGTCAGACGGATGCGACGGCCGCCTTGGCGCAGATCGCTGACAAGGGCGCGGTCTTTGCGTCACGCGGTGATGATTCTGGAACGCATAAAGCGGAATTGCGTCTCTGGGCGGTCTCTGGAACCGACCCGTCTGCTGGTGCTGGGACGTGGTATCGCGAGACAGGGTCCGGCATGGGGGCGACGCTCAATATTGCGGTTGGTATGGGGGCCTATGCCCTGACGGACAGGGCCACCTGGATATCGTTTGGAAACAAGGGCACGCACCGGATCGTTGTCGAAGGGGACGAGCGCCTGTTCAATCAATACGGTATCATCGTGGTCAATCCAGAAAAGCATGCTGCGGCCAAAGCCGAACTGGCCCAGCAGTTTGTCGATTGGATTTTGTCTGGCGAAGGGCAAGAGGCGATCGCCGCTTTCAAAGTGGATGGCCAGCAGCTTTTCTTTCCCAACGCAAAGTAAGAACTGCGCATGAAAACGGCCCGGTGGGTAACTCTGCCGGGCCTTATGTTTTCAGGGGGATACCCAGCGTACTTTACCCAAACTCTCCAGGTCATACCCGCCAAGGGATCGGGCTTTTTCGGCCAAGCCATCGCTTTTGAGGAAGGACAACAAAGCCTGCACGGATGGCTGGAAATAGGCGCGCCGATCAATCAGCAGGTCAAACTGTTCACTGACTTGGGGCGCAAAACTCAGGCCGTATTGCCGTGCGGCGGTTTCCAATCCAAAGCTGACATCCGCTTCGCCGCGCGCGACGGCTTGCGCGGCATCTGTCTCGGTGCGCGCGGGTGTGGATGAGAAATGCACCTCTGACATGTCGATGCCATGCGCAAGCTGGTCAAACAGGCTGCGCGCGCCTGCACCGGGTTGGCGCAGGATCACACGTTGACCGGCCAGGCAGTCCAGCCCGGCAACCGTATCGGTCAGGCTGTCGCGAAAAATCAGCCCCTGTTCGCGCTTTCCCATCGAGATCAGTACACAGTCGCGCAGGCCGCGAGAGGCCAGCGTGTTGATGTTCCAGCCATCGCCTTCCGGTATGTGCAGCCCGGTCAAAGCAGCCTCACCTGCGGCGAAGGCGTCCAGACCCGCCGCGCTGCCATCAAACAATGTCGCCAGACCGGCACCTGCTTCGCGCACGGCCCAGTCAAGCAAAGGATCATGCGAGCCTGCGAGGATAGGCGGGCGATCCTGGGTGGCAGCCGCCCCGCCGTCGATCCAGGCATGAATCTCATCGGCGGGGAAAAGCAGTTTACCGGTAATCCGCCGATGCGGGATCTCGTCCGCCGCGGCGAGGTCATAGACCTTACGTTCCTTGACGCGCAGCAGGTCTGCAACCTCACGCGTTGTCAGATAGGCCGTCGGGGCAGGGCTGGCGGGCATCAGACTCTCCGGTATGTCGCGCCAGCCAAACGTGCCCCTAACCTGGGCCTCTTTCAAGGGCTGTGGCCTAGTTCGCGCTGCATTCAGCCAAAGCATCTGCCATTTGCGAAAGCAGGGTCGTGTAAAGCGCAGGCCCCGGCTCGATCAGGGCACCGACCGGGTCGATCACCCCCACGCGGACATTGGCTTCTTCAAACACAGCGTTGATCAGCGTCGGGTTGAATTGTGGTTCGGCAAAAACGCAGGCGATGTTTTCGGATGCAACCATATCGCGCAGGGCCGCGATGCGCGCAGCTCCGGGGCTGGTGGCATCTCCCACCGAGATCGCGCCGCGGGTCTGGATGCCGAAACGTTGTTCGAAATATTGATACGCGTCGTGATAGACCACGAATGACACATCGCCCGCGGCCTGCAATTGCGCGGTGATCGTGGCTTGCAGATCAGCCAGAGTTGCCTTGCCGGCTTCTGCATTGGCCCGGTAGGTGACTGCGTTCTCCGGATCGGCCTGCGCGAGCGCTTCTGCCATGGCGTCCAGCCAGAGTTGAGCGTTCACCGGATCCAGCCAGGCATGGGGGTCTTCGGCACTGTGGTCATGGTCGTGATCATGGCTGTGACCGTGATCATGACTGTGGCCGTGGTCATGATCGTGCTTGTGAGTCTCCTTGATCTCGAACACCACCGAGTCGCGATAGGCAAAGTGCTGCGTGCCGCTGACAGAAAACAGGGCAATGGATGTCGCATCCTGCGCAAGTGATGCTTTGGCATCTTCCAGCCAGGGGGTAAGGTTCTCTCCGACCCAGAAGATAAGATCAGCTTCTTGCAGGGTCGCCGCATCCGAGGGCCGCAGCGCAAAGTCATGGGGCGAGGCACCGGGCGGCAGGATCAACTCTGGCGTGCCCACGCCCTGCATGACAATGGATGCAAGGGAATGGACCGGCGGAATATCAGTTGCCACCCGCGGGGCATCAGCCAGGGCCGGAGTTGCAAATCCAAGGGCGAGGAAAACGGCAGCGCGCATGATGTCTCCATAATTGTTATGTTATAACCATTTTCTCTGGGATAGTATAACTGTTACAGTGTATCAATCCCGAATTTCTGAACATTCACGGAGAGTTCATGTCGACCCTTGGATTTGAAAGCCACGACCATTCAGGCTGTATCGCTGAGAGTCTGTCGGCCTGTGAAAGCCATTGTGAAAGCAAGGGCTTGCGACTGACGCCGGTCCGTCGCCGCGTGCTTGAAATCCTGCTGGACGAGCACCGCGCCATGGGGGCTTACGACAATCTGGAACGTCTCAAAGCCGAAGGTCTGGGGTCGCAACCGCCGATCGCGTATCGCGCGCTGGATTTTCTGGTAGAGCATCGATTCGTCCACAAGATCGAGAGGTTGAACGCGTTCATCGCATGCGGCCATCCGGGCGAGCGTCACGCGCCGGCTTTCCTGATCTGCCGCAACTGCGATGCAGTGGCCGAAGCCCATACCGACCTTGCCGAAGGACGTCTGGGCGCAGTGGCGCGGGCCGCAGGCTTTGTGATCGAGCGCACCGTGGTCGAGGCCGAAGGGCTGTGCCCGCATTGTCAGGATGAAGCCGCGTGAGCCTGATTTCTGCCACTGGTCTGAGCGTGCGCGTGGGGGATGTGACCGCTTTGTCTGACGTGAATTTCACGATTTCCGCAGGAGAGATCGTGAAGATCGTTGGTCCGAACGGATCCGGAAAGTCGTCATTCCTGCGCGCGTTGATCGGAGCGGTCGCCCCTCTCAAGGGCACAGTCACGCGCCAGCCGAACCTCAGAATTGGTTACGTGCCGCAAAAGCTTGATATTGATGCTACTTTGCCCCTTACGGTGCGACGCTTCATGAGCTTGCCGCGCCGCCGTTCGGCATCCGAAATCGACGCAGCCTTGCGTGAAGCCGAGGTTGCCGGCCTGGCAGACCGACAGATGTCTGCCTTGTCCGGGGGGCAATTCCAACGTGTTCTTCTGGCGCGTGCCGTGATGGAAAAACCCGACATCCTGATCCTTGATGAAGCGACGCAGGGCCTTGATCAACCAGGATCTGCCGCGTTCTACCGCAAGATCGCCGATCTGCGCGATCGGCTCAACTGTGCGGTTCTCATGGTCAGCCATGAGCTTCATGTGGTCATGAGCACATCTGACCGGGTGATTTGTCTGAACGGTCATATCTGCTGTGAAGGCGCGCCAGATGTTGTCGCATCCGCCCCGGAATACCGGGCCTTGTTCGGGTCGGGGACAGGCGGTGCGCTGGCGCTTTATCGGCATGAGCACAGCCATTCCCATGATCACAGCCACAATCATCCTCACGAGGCTGCCGAATAATGCTGGACGATTTCCTGATCCGCGCGGCTTTGGCAGGCTTGGGCGTTGCTGTGGCAGCGGCACCACTGGGGTGTTTCGTGGTCTGGCGGCGCATGGCCTATTTCGGTGAAGCAACGGCCCATGCCGCCATTCTGGGTGTTGCCCTTTCACTGGCGCTGTCGATGTCGATCTTTGCCGGTACGCTGATTGCGGCATTGGTGATGGCGCTGACGATCAGCGGGCTGTCCCAGCGCACCTATGCGATGGACACGCTGCTTGGTGTGGTGGCCCATAGTTCTCTGGCGATCGGTCTGGTCGCGGTATCGCTGTTGGATGCTGTGCGCGTCGATCTGATGAGCTTCCTCTTCGGCGACATTCTGGCCGTATCAAGAAGCGATCTGGTCGTTATCTGGGGGGGGCGCGTTGATTGTTTCGCTGCTGGTCTTCTGGCGTTGGTCGGCATTGCTGACGTCGACGTTGAACACGGACCTGGCGACCGCTGCCGGGATTGATCCGCGCCGCGAGCAATTGATCCTGACCCTTGCGTTGGCGGTCACGGTCGCGGTCGCGATCAAGGTGGTGGGCGTTTTGTTGATCGGTGCTCTTTTGGTCATCCCGGCGGCCGCCGCGCGCCCGTTTTCACGCACGCCCGAAGTCATGGCCGGGCTGGCCATTCTGTTGGGAGCAGGGGCGGCGCTGGGTGGGTTGCGGCTGTCTTATCTCTATGACACGCCCGCCGGTCCGACGATTGTCTGTGTTCTGGCGCTGGGCTTTGTACTGACCAATCTGGCCGCGACGATGTCGCGCGCGCGCCGCGCATAATCCTGTCTTTGCCTGTTTTCCCGGCGCTTGGGGCGCGCGGTTTCAGTTTTTTACCAAATCAAAAATTTACCAATTGATAAAATTTTCGAATCTGGCAGTCTCCTTTCAAGTTCAACAAACCTTCAGGGAGACCCAGCATGGCGCAAGGTTCCATGATGCCCGGCATCCAGTCTGGGCGCCTGAGCGCAGAAGAACTGGCAGAGAATTTCGTCGATCTGCATGCCCCGTTTGCCCCGCATGAGGCAGCGGTCGCGGCGGATCGGTGTTACTTCTGCTATGATGCGCCTTGTGTGACAGCCTGTCCGACGGCAATCGACATTCCGTTGTTCATCCGCCAGATCCAGACGGATCAGCCGGAAAGCGCTGCCAAGACGATTTTTGATCAGAACATTCTTGGTGGCATGTGTGCGAGGGTCTGTCCGACGGAAACACTTTGCGAACAGGCCTGCGTGCGTGAAGCAGCCGAGGGCAAGCCGGTTGAAATCGGCCGTTTGCAGAGGTTTGCAACTGATACACTTATGGCTCAGGACGTGCATCCGTTCACACGGGCCGCTCCCAGTGGAAAGCGGATTGCGGTCGTGGGTGCAGGGCCTGCGGGTCTGGCCTGCGCCCACCGTCTGGCGATGCATGGCCATGACGTTGTCGTGCTGGAGTCGCGCCCCGCGCCCGGCGGTTTGAATGAATACGGGATCGCTGCGTATAAAGCCGTGGATGGCTTTGCGAAGGCCGAAGTGGATTGGCTGCTCAAGATTGGCGGGATCACGATCCAGACTGGCAAATCGCTTGGCGCTGATATGACTCTCGATTCGCTGAAATCTGAGTATGACGCCGTTTTCCTGTCCATCGGACTGGGGGGCGTGAACGCTCTGCGCGCCGATGGTGAGGACAAATCCGGTGTGAGCGATGCCGTCGCATTCATTGCCGAGTTGCGCCAGGCCAGCGATCTGACGCAACTTTCCGTCGGGCGAAACGTCGTGGTCATAGGCGGAGGCATGACGGCGGTCGATGTGGCGGTGCAGTCCAAGCTGCTTGGCGCGGAAAACGTGACCATCGCCTATCGCCGGGGGCGCGAAGCGATGAGCGCCAGCCGCTATGAGCAGGATCTGGCTGCCTCCAAAGGCGTCAAGCTGATGTTCCATGTTCAGCCGGTTGCCGTGCACGGAAACGGCGCGGCGGTCGAGGTTGAACTGGAGTACACAACCTCGCAGGATGGCAAGCTGACCGGAACAGGCGAGACCGTGCGTGTCGCGGCTGATCAGGTCTTCAAGGCCATCGGCCAGACGCTGCAGGGGGCCCCAGACGGGCTGACCTTGGATGGCGGCAAGATAAAGGTGGGCGCAACAGGGCGCACTGATCTGCACGGCGTCTGGGCTGGCGGAGATTGCGCCAGCGGCGGCGATGACCTGACAGTGACGGCTGTCGCTGAAGGGCGCGATGCGGCCGAAGACATCCACGCCTTCCTCAGCACATCCAAAGGAACCGAATAGGCGCAAGATGGAGGATTGCCCGACCTCTGATCGCAAATCCGCACCACCTTGCGTGATCGTCTACGGATCTCTCAGATCCGGAACGACGATGTTGCGCCTTATGCTCGACGGTCATCCCGAACTGACCTGCAGCGGAGAAAGCGATTTCCTGTTTGATCATTTGCGCTCCGATCCAAGCGGCTGCAGCTATGACATAAATGGTCTCAAGGCGGATTGGCTCTACCAGACAAGTGCGGTTACCTGGCCTGAAGGGCTGGATGGCACAGCCGCCCTGTTTGACATGGTTGACCAGCTATCCGATGGGCAGGGGCGGTCCGTGCTGATGCTGCATCGTCGCATGGACCTGGTGGCCAAGCATTTCCCCGGAATCCCGGTCATTCACCTTAATCGGGATCCTCGGGATGTCGCGCGATCATCAATCGGCATGGGCTGGGCGGGCAACGTCTATCATGGCTGTGATCACTGGGTTGAAAGCCAATCCGCTTGGGACAGGTTCCAGGCCGCCAATCACTCCAACCCGGTTCTCGAGCTTTCGTATGAAGACCTGGTTGCGGATCCGATCGCTGAACTCACACGGCTGTGCCAGTTTGTCTCGCTTGACTATGATCCGGCGATGCTCAGCTACCCGGCGCACAGCACGTATGATCCCCCGGACGCAGCTCTGGCCTTTCAATGGAAGCAAAAGCTGAGCACCCGGGAGATTGGCCTGATCGAAACACGCCTGGGTCCGATGCTTGCCGCTGCAGGTTATGAGCCCAGCGGCGTGCCCGCT
The DNA here is from genome assembly GCF_049276915.1 of Aestuariivita sp. Classification (NCBI taxonomy): domain Bacteria; kingdom Pseudomonadati; phylum Pseudomonadota; class Alphaproteobacteria; order Rhodobacterales; family Paracoccaceae; genus Aestuariivita; species Aestuariivita sp. The sequence goes on from NZ_JBASXK010000040.1 coordinate 15,688, forward strand.
GTCGCGGTCAAAGGTATCCTGGCGCTGAAGCTGGCGGTGCAGAACCGCATTGCCATCTGGCAGCGCATGGTCTCGCAGTTCGGGCTGACGGCTCCTGCTGCGCGCAGCATCGGGCGGCGATTTGGCCTGTCACGGGTTGAACGCTACGGCACGGTGAAAATCGGTGAAATGCAAACAAAATATGTGAAATGACACGTCCCCGGGGCGGCTGCGGGCTGTCCATATCTGAACGGAGGAAAGACAATGGCGAACCTTGAAACAGACTTCCTGGGCATCAAGAGCCCCAACCCGTTCTGGCTGGCTTCGGCCCCGCCCACGGACAAGGAATACAACGTGCGCCGCGCCTTTGAGGCCGGCTGGGGTGGTGTCGTCTGGAAGACGCTTGGCTCTGAAGGGCCGCCGATCGTCAATGTGAACGGGCCGCGTTATGGCGCGATTTATGGTGCGGATCGCAGAGTGCTCGGGCTCAACAACATCGAGTTGATTACCGACCGCCCGCTCGAGACCAACCTCGAAGAGATCGCCCGCGTCAAAGCCGATTACCCGGATCGTGCCATGATCGTCTCGATCATGGTGCCCTGCGAGGAAGCGGCCTGGAAAGCCATCCTGCCGCGCGTTGAAGAAACCGGCGCTGACGGGATCGAGCTGAATTTCGGCTGTCCCCATGGGATGAGCGAACGCGGCATGGGCGCTGCAGTGGGGCAGGTGCCTGAGTATATCGAAATGGTCACCCGTTGGTGCAAGCAGTATTATTCCAAGCCGGTGATCGTGAAGCTGACCCCCAATATCACAGATGTGCGTTATCCCGCCCGCGCGGCCCATAAAGGGGGTGCGGATGCGGTCTCGCTGATCAATACGATCAGTTCCATCATTTCGGTCAATCTCGATGACTTCAGCCCGGAGCCGTCGATTGACGGAAAAGGCTCCCATGGCGGCTATTGCGGCCCGGCGGTGAAACCGATCGCCATGAACATGGTGGCCGAAATCGCGCGCGATCCGGAAACCGCAGGGCTGCCGATCTCGGGCATCGGCGGCATCTCCACATGGCGCGATGCTGCCGAATTCATGAGCCTTGGCTGTGGAAATGTTCAGGTCTGCACGGCGGCCATGACCTACGGATTCCGCATCGTTGAAGAGATGACAGCGGGCCTGTCGCGATGGATGGACGAAAAGGGCTACACCCGTGTTGACGACTTTGTCGGTCGGGCTGTGCCCAATGTCACCGATTGGCAATATCTCAACCTCAACTATGTCACCAAGGCGCGTATTGATCAGGATGCCTGCATCAAATGCGGCCGCTGCTACGCAGCCTGTGAAGATACCTCCCACCAGGCGATTTCCATGTCGCCGGATCGGGTCTTCGAGGTGATCGATGGGGAATGCGTCGCCTGCAATCTCTGCGTGGATGTCTGCCCTGTCGAAAACTGCATCACCATGGAGCGCCTCGAAGCCGGCACTGTCGATCCGCGCACGGGTCAGACCGTTTCGGATGACTATGCCAACTGGACAATGCACCCAAACAACCCGATGGCGCGCGCCGCCGAATAGATCCCAAAAAGACGCGCTCTGTTTCGCGCCTGCCATCTGCGCAAGAAAAAGCATGGGGACTTTCCCCCATGTCTTCTTCTTGCACAAAATACGGCGGGGTTTGGGGCAGAGCCCCAAGACAAAAAAGGTTCAGGCCGGGGTGAGCAGGCGTCGATAGAGCGTTTCGATGAAATCCGGCGCGCCCTCGAACGGATCCTCCGAGCCCAGAACAGCACGGACCTGCACATCAAAATCGGCATAGTGCTGGGTCAGGGACCAGATCGAAAAAATCAGGTGATAGGGATGGACACGCGCAATGTGGCGCTCATCCATCCATTGGGTCAGAAGGGCGATCTTTTCATCGACCAGCGCTTTGAGATCACTGGATAAAACCGCATGTATGCGCGGTGCCCCCTGCAGGATTTCATTGGCGAAAAGCCGGCTTTCACGTGGATGCGTCCGGCTGATCTCCAGTTTTCGGGCCACGTAGGCAAGCACCTCTTCCAGCGGATCGCCATCCGGGTCCAGTTCGCGCAGCGGATCCAGCCAGGTATCCAGCATGCGTTCCAGAAGATGGGCGTGAATCGCTTCCTTGGTCGGGAAGTAATACAGCAGGTTTGGCTTGGACAGACCCGCCGCGCTGGCGATCTGATCAACGGTCGCGCCGCGAAACCCATGGGTCGAAAACATGTCCAGAGCAGCGTCCAGAATGACGGCCCTGTTCTTTTTCTGGATCCGCGTGGGCGCGGCTGTGTTCATTGCCTAACTTTCCGTCGCTCGCGTGTTCAGGGTGTCAGTTTGTGCGACCGATGAGGGCGCAAAATCTTGACTGGCAGAGCCTCCGTGGTAGCGTGAGTTTGACCAGTTGGTCAAATCAAAGATGCACGGGCATCGGGCGCGGGGGATAACATGGCGGCACCGGGACAAAACCTCAGGATCAACCCAGAACGGCTCTGGGACAGTCTGATGGAGATGGCCAAGATCGGTCCAGGTCTGGCAGGGGGCAACAATCGTCAGACCCTGACCGATGAAGATGGCGAGGGTCGCGCGCTGTTTCAAAGCTGGTGTGAGGCTGCCGGGTGCACCATGGGGCTGGATCAGATGGGCAATATGTTTGCGCGGCGCGAAGGCACGGACCCGGACGCCCTGCCTGTCTATGTCGGCAGCCATCTCGATACACAGCCCACAGGCGGCAAATACGATGGCGTTCTGGGCGTGCTGGGTGGGCTCGAGGTCATTCGCACGCTCAACGATCTCAACATTCAGACCAAACACCCGATTGTCGTGACCAATTTCACCAATGAGGAAGGGACGCGTTATGCGCCCGCGATGCTGTCTTCCGGTGTCTTTGCCGGGATCCATACCCAGGAATGGGCCTATGCGCGCGAGGATTCCGAGGGCAAATCATTTGGTGATGAGCTTGTCCGGATCGGCTGGAGGGGCGACGAAGTTGTTGGAGCACGCAAGATGCACGCTTTTTTCGAGCTGCATATCGAACAGGGGCCTATTCTGGAAGCCGAAGGCAAGGATATCGGCGTGGTCACCCATGGTCAGGGCCTCAGCTGGACTCAGGTGACGATTACCGGCAAGGACAGCCACACAGGATCAACTCCCATGCCAATGCGCAAGAATGCCGGCCTGGGCATGGCGCGCGTTCTTGAACTGGTAGACGAGATTGCCTGGTCCCATAAACCCTATGCCGTGGGTGCGGCGGGTCATATCGACGTGTTTCCCAATTCGCGCAATGTCATCCCGGGCAAGGTCGTCTTTACCGTCGATTTCCGCTCGCCGGATCTGGCGGTGATCGAGGATATGGAGGCCCGCTTGCGCAGCGGGGCGCAGGCCATATGTGATGAGATGGGTCTGGGAGTCGCATTCGAGAAAGTCGGCGGCTTTGATCCGGTGACTTTCGACGAAGGCTGCGTGTCGGCAGTGCGCAATGCAGCCGAGCGGTTGGGATATAGTCACATGAACCTGATTTCCGGCGCCGGTCATGATGCCTGCTGGATCAATCGCGTGGCTCCGACGGCCATGGTGATGTGCCCTTGCGTCGATGGTCTCAGTCACAATGAGGCCGAAGAGATCAGCCCTGCATGGGCCGGGGCAGGAACCGATGTGCTGTTTCACGCGGTTTTGGAAACGGCGGAGATCGTCAGTTGAGTATCGCGATCATCGGCCCGGCCGAGATCGAGGCCATGATCGACCGTGAGGTCGCTGACTATCCCACGGATACACGGGCCGGGGCGCAAACCCTCGAGGCCTTTCAGAATGCACGACGCAAACCCAGGTTGGTCAGTGTCAATTTTTCCGGCGGGATTACGCAGAAATGTTACTCGGTCACGCGTCCGAATGGAGATTACCGGGTGATCTACCTGCCACTGGCGGGATATTTCTCGCTCTGCGTCGAGAGCGATTTTGGCCCTTTGGATATTGGTGTGCACGGGCCCGCCATCGCTTGTTTCGGATCGGTGTGACGATGACACAGGGATTTGCGCAACAACTTCTGGTCTTCGCGGCAATCTTCCTGTGTTTTCAGTTGGGATTCGATTTGCTGCAGGGCCTGTCCATTACGCCCGGCGTCTTTCTGAGCCGTCTGGGAACCACGATCATTGCCACCGCCATTTACGGGCTTCTCAGCTGGTGGCTCAGGAAACGCTCAAACCGGGAGGAATAACCCCATGTCCAAAGTCATCAGGAACGGCACCGTAGTGACTGCCGATTTGACCTATAAGGCCGATGTTCTGGTCGAGGGCGGCGTGATCGTCGAGATTGGTCCGAATCTCAAGGGTGATGAAGAGCTGGATGCGACAGGGTGTTATGTCATGCCCGGCGGGATCGACCCGCATACCCATCTGGAAATGCCCTTCATGGGCACCTATTCCTCGGATGATTTCGAAAGCGGGACGCGCGCTGCACTTGCTGGCGGGACCACAATGGTGGTGGATTTCGTTCTGCCCAATCCCGGCGAAAGCCTGTTGGACGGCTTGAAGCGCTGGGACAACAAATCGACCCGGGCCAATTGCGACTACTCTTTCCACATGGCGGTGACCTGGTGGGGAGAGCAGGTGTTCAATGACATGAAAACGGTCGTCGAGAACCACGGTATCACGACCTTCAAGCATTTCATGGCCTACAAGGGCGCGCTGATGGTCAACGATGACGAGCTTTATGCCTCGTTCCAGCGATTGGCCGAGCTTGGTGGTATTGCCATGGTGCATGCCGAAAACGGCGATGTGGTAGCTGAACTGAGCGCGAAACTGCTGGCCGAGGGTAACAACGGCCCCGAAGCGCATGCCTATTCCCGCCCTCCACAAGTCGAAGGCGAAGCCGCCAATCGCGCGATCATGATTGCCGATATGGCTGGCGTACCTCTCTACATCGTGCATGTGAGCTGTGAGGACGCACATGAAGCCATCCGCCGCGCCCGGATGCTGGGCAAGCGTGTCTGGGGCGAGCCCCTGATCCAGCACCTGACGCTGGATGAATCCGAATATTTCGACAAAGACTGGGATCACGCGGCACGTCGTGTGATGAGCCCGCCGTTCAGGAACAAGGAACATCAGAACAGTCTGTGGAACGGGCTTATGTCCGGCTCTCTTTCTGTCGTGGCAACGGATCACTGCGCCTTCACAACCGAACAGAAACGCTATGGCGTTGGTGATTTCACCAAGATCCCCAACGGTACGGGCGGGCTGGAAGACAGATTGCCGATGCTCTGGACAAACGGGGTCACGACCGGCCGGCTGACAATGAATGAATTTGTCGCCGTAACCTCAACCAATATAGCGAAAATTCTCAACTGCTATCCCAAGAAGGGTGCGATCATGGTCGGTTCGGATGCGGATATCGTGGTCTGGGATCCCGAGAAGGAAAAAACGATTTCGGCCAGCAGCCAGCAATCCGCGATCGACTATAACGTGTTCGAAGGCAAAGTTGTCAAAGGCCTGCCGCGCTTTGTCATGACGCGGGGCCATGTGGCCGCTAGCGACGGTGAGATGCGCACCCAGGAAGGTCATGGCAAGTTTGTTGCACGCGAGGCGAACGGGACTGTGAACAAGGCACTGTCGACATGGAAAGACCTGACAGCTCCGCGCCCGGTGCAACGCACAGGCATTCCGGCAACCGGCGTCTGAATCAGAGAGCGGAGCCCAGAGTGGAACACGCACAACAGAACGCTGCCACGGCCGACCCGGTCGTGGTTGCGCGATCTCTGGATCTGACATTTCAGACGAATGACGGCCCTGTTCAGGCGCTGAAAGATGTGCACCTGACGATCAACAAGGGTGATTTCGTCAGCTTCATCGGTCCTTCGGGCTGTGGAAAGACCACGTTTCTTCGTGTCATGGCTGCTCTTGAGACGCCTACGGGCGGGTCGATCACAGTCAATGGCATGTCCCCGGATGAGGCGCGCCGCCAGCGGGCTTATGGCTATGTGTTCCAGGCGGCGGGGCTTTATCCATGGCGCACGATTTCCGGCAATATCAAGCTGCCCCTGGAAATCATGGGGTTTTCCAAGGTCGAGCAGGAAGATCGCATCAACAAGGTTCTGCAACTTGTTGATCTGGAGGGATTTGGAAAGAAGTACCCTTGGCAGTTGTCGGGGGGCATGCAACAGCGCGCATCCATTGCGCGCGCGCTGGCTTTTGATGCCGAGATTTTGCTGATGGACGAGCCGTTTGGCGCATTGGACGAGATCGTACGCGACCATCTGAATGAACAGCTTCTGGCGCTTTGGGCGCGGACCGGAAAGACGATCGGCTTTGTGACCCATTCGATACCCGAGGCGGTGTATCTCTCGACCAAGATCGTGGTCATGTCGCCCCGTCCCGGACGGATCACCGATGTGATCGACAGCCCGTTGCCGAAAGAGCGGCCTTTGGACATCCGGGATACTCCGGAGTTCCTGAAACTTGCGCATCGGGTGCGCGAAGGCCTGAGGGCCGGGCATGCCTATGATTAAGTTCCTTGTCACGCAGATATCGGCTGGCTTGGCCCGATCCTGCCGGATCAAGGAACAGGTCTGTGCGTAACCTTTTGCCCATTCTGACCGTCTTGGCCGCGATCCTTGCGCTGTGGTATGCAGCTGTTGCCCCGATGAACATCCGCGTGGCTCTGGATACGGCGGAGCGAGCCGGAGAGAGCATCGTTCCAGAGGGCGCGCTGGCGCGGCGGGATATGTCTGTCTGGCGCTTGATGGCGGCAAATCCGAACCAGGTCGCGGCCGGATACACGCTTGAGCGGCCACGTCTGCCCACGCCGCAACAGGTGGGCCAGGAATTGTGGAAAACAACCGGAGAGATGGCACTGCGTGGGCGGGCCATGTCGAAACGCTCGCTGATCTACCATGGGTGGATCACGCTGCAATCCACGCTCTGGGGTTTCGTTCTGGGCACATCCCTGGGCATTCTGGGCGCTGTGGCGATCGTCTATAGCCGTGTGGTCGACATGAGCCTGATGCCCTGGGCGATCATCAGCCAGACCATTCCCATCGTGGCGCTTGCGCCCATGATCATCGTGCTGAGTTCGCAATTCGGGATTGAAGGACGCGGTGTGCCCAAGGCCGTGATTTCGGCCTACCTGTGTTATTTTCCCGTTCTGGTCGGGATGGTGAAGGGGTTACGCTCGCCGGCGGCGTCGCAGCTCGATCTTCTGAATACTTATAATGCCAATGGTTTGCAGGCGTTTTTGAAACTTCGGTTGCCATCCTCGGTGCCCTATCTGTTTACCTCGCTGAAAGTGGGGATCGCGGCGGCGCTGGTTGGCACCATTGTGGGCGAGCTGCCCACTGGTGCCATAAGCGGATTGGGCGCGCGCATTCTCATCGGAGACCAGTTTGGCACGCCCCTGGCGATCTGGGCCGCACTTGTTGCGGCTGCGGTGCTGGCCGGATTTCTGGTGACGCTTCTTGATGTGGCACAACGCGTGACGCTCCGGCGGATGGGGATGCAGGCATGAGCTGGCTGGTCTTTGCCTTGGTGTTCTGGCTTGGAGCCTGGGGCTTGAATGCCTGGCTGGCGAACTCGACCTGGTCGGAAACTCGGCTGGTGCGCATAGCCATCCCGGTTCTCTTCGGAGTGACGCTTCTGGTGCTCTGGGAGGGGCTGGTGCGTGCGTTTGGCGTGTCTGCTGTCATTCTGCCGCCGCCCTCGGCCGTGGCGCAAACCTTTGTGGCTTCGACGGATATCCTGTGGGAGGATTTCCAGCAGACCGTGTTCAAGGGCGCGCTCACCGGATTTGCGATAGGCAGCACGGCGGCTTTCCTGACAGCGATTGCGATCGACCGCTCGGCGTTTCTGACGCGCGGGCTTTTGCCCATCGGGAATTTCGTCGCCGCGCTGCCCATCATCGGGATCGCGCCGATTCTGGTCAGCTGGTTTGGCTTTGACTGGCAATCCAAAGCGGCGGTTGTGGTGGTTATGGTCTTTTTCCCCATTCTTGTGAACACGGTGCAGGGCTTTCGGGAAACCGATGCGATGCAACGGGACCTGATGCGCACCTATGCTGCCGGGTATCTCCAGATGCTGATCAAGCTGCGTCTGCCGGCGGCAATGCCGTTCGTGTTCAACGGGCTCAAGATCGCCACCACGCTGGCCCTGATCGGGGCGATTGTTGCTGAATATTTTGGCTCTCCAACGCGCGGCATGGGGTTTCGTATCTCAACCGGCGTCGGAAGCTTGTCGATTGATCTGGTCTGGGCTGAGATTGCCGTGGCCGCTCTGGCGGGAACGACATTCTATGGTATCGTAACCTGGATCGAGAAACGGGTGACCTTCTGGCACCCGTCACAACGCGGATAACAAGACCAAGAAGAGACCCATTGGGGCCGAGCACAAAAGATGTTCAACAAGGAGTGTACGACATGAAGAATCTACTCGCAGGGGCCGTCACGGCTCTTGGTCTGATGACCGCACCCGCCTGGGCTGCGGACGAGGTGAAGCTGCAGCTCAAGTGGGTCACACAAGCCCAGTTCGCAGGCTATTACGTGGCTCTGGACAAGGGGTTTTACGAAGAAGAGAACCTTGATGTGACGATCCTGCCAGGTGGGCCGGATATTGCGCCCACGCAGGTGATTGCCGGCGGTGGTGCCGATGTCACTGTCGAGTGGATGCCAGCAGCCCTGGCGGCACGCGAAAAGGGTCTGGCGCTGGTGAATATCGCACAGCCGTTCAAATCCTCGGGCATGATGCTGACCTGCTGGAAAGACGCGGGAATCGCCACGCCGGATGATCTGAAAAACCGCACGCTGGGCGTTTGGTTCTTTGGCAATGAATTCCCGTTTATGTCCTGGATGAGCAGCATGGGCATCTCGACCGACGGCAAGTCCGAAAACGGTGTCGAAGTCCTCAAGCAGGGCTTTAACGTCGACCCGCTCCTGCAGCGTCAGGCCGACTGTATCTCGACCATGACATATAATGAGTACTGGCAGGTGATTGATGCCGGTGTCAGCCCGGATGATCTTGTTACCTTCAAATATGAAGATCAGGGCGTGGCGACGCTGGAAGACGGGCTCTATGTTCTGGAAGAGCGTCTGGAGGATCCGGCCTTTGTCGAAAAGATGCAGCGTTTCGTGCGCGCATCCATGAAGGGTTGGAAATATGCAGAAGAAAACCCGGATGAGGCTGCAATGATCGTTCTGGACAACGACCAGACCGGTGCGCAGACCGAAAAGCATCAAAAACGCATGATGGGTGAGGTCGCCAAGCTGACCGCAGGCTCGAACGGCGCTCTGGATATTGCCGATTACGAGCGCACGGTGGCAACGCTGTTGGCGGGCGGGTCTGATCCGGTGATCACTGCGACCCCCGAGGGTGCCTGGACCAGCGTCATCACGGATGCGGCGCTGAACTGATCTTTAAGCAGTCAACAAACGTAGACGCGCGCCTCGATCAGGGCGCGCGTTTTTCGTTTCTTCTGTCCGCCCGCGTAGGGCAGGCCGTGGATTTGGGTATTTTCAACCAGAAAGAAGCGGTATTCCGCTATCAGTCCAGCCGGACGGACGCTCCGGTGACCTGTTGCGCCGAGGTTTGTCCCAGTTCTCCCAGGACCACCCATGCGCCGACGGACACCACCACCGTTGCGGCCATTGCCATCCAAATTGATTTCATTCGCTCTCCCTTTCCTCTCCTGTGGCCCGACGCAGGAAGGCGATCAGATCGTCGCGATCCGCCTGGCTCTGAATGACCTGCATCGGCATTTTTGAGCCCGGTATATAGTGATCCGGACCTTCTTCGAACAGATCGTCGATGCTGGTTTCCGTCCAGATGATCGACGATTTCTGTAGCGTTTCGGAATAGCTGTAGTCACTCACGGCCCCTGCAGGCCGCTCGAAAATACCATAGAGCGTCGGGCCGGCCCGTCGCGCACTGGATGGGGTCAGCGTGTGACAGATCGAGCACTTGCGTTCGAATTGCCGTTCACCGTTGTCCATGTCCTCGGGCTTGCGCAGGAAGCTTTGTTCCTGTGTGCCCATCTGGCCGTGTTCGTTCAGAGAGGCCACGGGCCAGCTGTACATGGCGTTGTCGAGGCCTCCTGCATGGATGTTCGCACCATCCGATGAAAATGCGAGCGCCCAGACCGGGCCGCGCAGGGTGGCGCGAAAATCGCGGGCGATACGCCATGCGATCGTGTCGATCATCATGATGTAGCCTTCGCCGTCCCCCACGGCCAGCGTGCTGCCATCCGGCGAGAGCGCCATGGCGAGAATGGGGCGGCGCTCCAGCGTGAAATCCGCAATAGGTTCACCTGTTGCTGCATCGATGACGCGGGTGACGCCGTCGACGGCACCATATGCGATCCAGCCCTGATTTTCGTTCACCACCAGTTCGTTGATGCCAAACCCGTGGCTGAGCAGCTGGGCTTTTTCTTGCCCTGTCGCGACATCCCAGAGCCGCAACGTGCCGTCGCTGCTGGCGCTGATCAACCCGGTGCCTTCTGCAATGAAGGCCACGTCATTGACGCCAGCCTGATGGCCGCTGAGGGAGCGCGCGGCACCCTCTTGCCAGAGACCGATGGTTCCATCCCAACTGGCTGTTGCAATCAGCGACCCGGACGCCGCGATCTGCATGATCTTGCCCTTGTGCTGCCCCATGACGGCACCATCGGGCCAGCTGCGCAGAGTGAAGTCATCACCCGCCGAGAGCAGGGCAGGGCCATTGAACAGCACGGTGTTTACCGCCGCCTCATGGCCTTCCAGCCAGGTCGGGCTGCCATTGCTCCAAAGGCCGACAGAGTTATCAAAGCTGGCTGTGGCGATGCGCCCGTCGTCCGCAACGGCGATCCCCATGATGGGGCCGCCATGGCCTTTGAGCGTAAAGAACCCGTCTGCCGCAGCATTCAGCGGCAGACAGGCAAGAGCCAGCGCAAGGGTTGCGCTGCGCATGGGGCTATTCAGCCGGTGTCGCTGAACCCGAGGCGGCTTGTTTTGCCTTCACCTCTTCAACCCAGAGCGAGTGGTGCTCTTTGGCCCATTGCTCTTCGACTTCGCCCGATCCCATGGCATCGAACGCACCCTCCATACCGATAGAGCCGATATAGATATGGGCAAAGATCATCGCCATGAACACGAATGCGACGATCGAGTGCCAGAGCTGTGCAAACTGCATTTCTTCATGCGGTGCCATCTGTTCGGGCAGGACACCCAGACCGAAGGCCTGCGGCAGACCCGTATCGTTGAGGATCACAAAGGTCTTGGCAAACATGGGAAGTTCGAACGGGAAGAGCAGGGACAGACCAGACGCACTGATCGAAAGCCCCAGTACGACGCAACCCCAGAAGATCATCTTCTGGCCGGCATTGAATTTCCTGGCCGGCGGATGAACGCCTTTAGAGAACAGTCCGCCCCCCTTGGCCAGCCATGTCAGGTCATGTCTGTTGGGAATGTTGTGAACCGTCCAGTTCAGGATGATGATCAACAGGCCCAGCATGAAGGCCCATGCCACGTTGTTGTGGGCCCATTTGGAGGCCATCGCGATCATGGCGAAGGATTCCTTGCCAAAGACCGGAATAAGCACAGCCCGTCCAAACAATGAGATCAGCCCGGTTGCTCCGAGGACCAGAAAGCTGGCCGCAAAGAGCCAGTGGCCAAAGCGTTCGAAGCCGGTGAAACGGGTCATGGTCCGTCCGGTTTTGGGGCCGTCGATCATGATCTTGCCACGCAGCAGATAGAACAGTGCAAGCGCAGCGAGAGTGCCGCCCATGAGCCATGCACCATAAATTGACAGCGGTCCTTCGCGGAACTGCCACCACCACATGCCACGATCCTGAATCAGCACGCCGGCACCCGGCGCGTTGGTCGAGACGGTGACATCGGCCGTGCCATAACGCAGCGCAAGGTAGACATCGCTGTCGGATTCACCGCCCAGCGTGCCCAGTTGTTCAGAGATACCGGCGGCAGCGGTACCTGTCTGATCCAGCCGCCAGCTGAAATCGACGTCTTCGCCACGTTGACGGGCCAGGATATCTTCAAGGGTAGGAGACCCCGAGCGGGGTTGAAACTCTTCGGTTTGTTGTGATTGCGGGGATGCCTCCTGGGCGGATGCGGAAATCGCCATCAGGCATGTCAGGATCAGAGCAAATATCGCGCGCAGCATTTGTCGGTGGTCCCTGTCTTAGGAGTGATAAAAAAGGGCGGCCCGTTCTTATGCGAGCCGCCCTGATGATCGTCAGAATGCGGGGTTAGCCGCCTTTCTGTTCATAGGCTGTGCCCCAACCCCAGGCGCCTGAACCGAAACCACGGGCGACGACGCGCTCGCGGTAGATGTTGGCAACAACGTCGCCATCACCGGCCAGCAGGGCCTTGGTGGAACACATCTCGGCGCAGATCGGCAGTTTGCCTTCCGCGATCCGGTTGCGGCCATACTTCTGGAACTCTGCGGCGGAATGGGTCTCTTCGGGGCCACCGGCGCAGAAGGTACATTTGTCCATCTTGCCGCGGGATCCGAAGTTGCCCGCCTGTGGGTACTGCGGCGCACCGAAAGGGCACGCATAGAAGCAATATCCGCAGCCGATGCAGAGGTCCTTGGAGTGCAGCACCACACCGTCATCGGTCTGATAGAAGCAATCCACAGGGCACACCGCCATACAGGGCGCGTCCGAACAATGCATACAGGCCACCGAGATCGACCGTTCACCGGGCTTACCATCATTGATGGTGACAACACGGCGGCGGTTGATACCCCATGGTACCTCATGCTCGTTCTTACAGGCCGTGACGCAGGCATTGCACTCAATGCAGCGTTCGGCGTCGCAGAGAAACTTTGCTCTTGCCATTTTCTCTTCTCCTTACGCTGCCCAGATCTTGCAGAGAGTCGCTTTGGTCTCCTGCATCTGGGTCACTGAGTCATAGCCGTAGGTCTGGGCGGTGTTGGTTGATTCACCCAGAACATAGGGGTCTGCACCGTCGGGGTATTTCGACCGTTGGTCCTCACCCTGATAATGCCCGCCAAAGTGGAACGGCATGAACGCCACCCCGGCTTCGACCCGTTCGGTGACCATGGCCATAACCTTGACCTTGCCGCCTTCGGGGCCCTCGACCCAGACCTGAGCGCCGTCACGGACGTTCAGATCATTGGCATCGCGCGGGTTGATTTCGACGAACATGTCTTGCTGAAGCTCAGCCAGCCAGGGGTTCGACCGGGTTTCATCCCCGCCACCTTCGTATTCGACCAGACGCCCCGAAGTGAGGATGATCGGATAGTCCTGAGAAAAGTCGTTCTTCTGGATCGATGCGTACATTGTCGGCACGCGCCAGAACTTCTTGTCCTCATAGGTGGGGTAGTCTGCCACCAGATCACGACGGTTCGAATAGAGCGGTTCGCGGTGCAGCGGCACCGGATCCGGGAAGGTCCAGACGACGGCGCGGGCCTTGGCGTTGCCGAAAGGAGCACAGCCATGCTTGATCGCGACCCGCTGGATACCGCCCGACAGGTCGGTCTTCCAGTTGGCTTTCGGACCACCGACAGCGTCGACCGCGGCGCGTTCTTCGGCGGTCAGATCGCCGTCCCAACCCAGATCCATCAGCATCTGCATCGTGAATTCGGGGTATCCGTCCTGAATTTCCGATCCTGCGCTGTAGACGCCTTCGGCCAGCAGATTGTCGCCATCGCGTTCTACACCAAAGCGGGCGCGGAACGTGAGGCCACCTTCGGCCACCGGCAGCGACATATCATAGAGATTGGCGGTGCCTGGATGGTTCATCTCGGGTGTTCCCCAGCAAGGCCAGGGCATGCCGTAGTAGTCACCATCTGCCGGGCCACCATTGGCGCGCAACGTCGTGCGGTCAAAGGTGTGCTGATTGGCCATGTGCATCTTCATGCGTTCTGGTGACTGGCCGGTATACCCGATGGTCCACATGCCGCGATTGAACTCGCGGGTGATGTCCTCGATGTTGGGCTCTTCAGGGCCATCCATCGAGATGTTGCGGAACAGACGGTCTTCGAAGCCGAACTTCTTGGCAAGTTTCGCCATGATGATGTGGTCGGGCAGGGACTCGAACAGTGGATCGAATACCTTGTCACGCCATTGCAGCGACCGGTTGGATGCGGTGACCGAACCGCGGGTCTCGAACTGGGTCGAGGCCGGCAGCAGGTAAACGCCATCGGTGCGGTCATGCAGGACCGCCGAGACGGTGGGGTAGGGATCGACCACGACCAGCATGTCGAGCTTTTCCATCGCCGTCTTCATCTCGGGCAGGCGTGTCTGGCTGTTGGGAGCATGCCCCCAAAGAACCATGGCCCGGGTGTTTGCGGGCTGGTCAAGGTTCTCGGCATCCTCCAGAACCCCATCGATCCACCGGCTGACCGGGATCCCGTTGAGGTTCATCATCTTCTTGTCGCCATAGCTGGCGTCCGAGAACCGGCTTTTCAGCCAATCAAGGTCTTCTTCCCAGACGCGCGCCCAATGCGCCCACGACCCATCGGCCAAGCCATAGTAGCCGGGCAGTGTGTCGGCGAGTACACCGAGGTCGGTCGCACCCTGAACGTTGTCATGGCCGCGGAAGATGTTGGTGCCGCCACCGGCGGTGCCCATGTTGCCCAGAGCCAGCTGGAGCACGCAATAAGCGCGGGTGTTATTGTTGCCGTTGGTGTGCTGCGTGCCGCCCATGCACCAGATCACTGTGCCGGGACGGTTGTTTGCCATGGTGCGGGCCACGCGGCGCAACTGTTCGCCAGGTGTGCCTGTCACACGCTCCACTTCTTCGGGCGTCCATTTCGCGACTTCGGTCTTGATCTGGTCCATGCCCCAAACACGGGTGCGGATGAACTCTTTGTCTTCCCAGCCGTTTTCGAAGATGTGCCACAGGATACCCCAGACCAGCGCAACGTCTGTGCCGGGGCGGAAGCGGACATATTCGTCGGCATGTGCGGCAGTGCGGGTGAACCGCGGGTCGCACACGATCAGGGGCGCATTGTTTTGCTCTTTGGCCTTCAGAACATGCAGCAGCGAGACGGGGTGCGCCTCGGCAGGGTTGCCGCCGATAATGAAGATCGCCTTGGAGTTATGGATGTCGTTGTAGCTGTTCGTCATGGCACCGTAGCCCCATGTGTTCGCTACGCCAGCCACTGTTGTCGAATGGCAGATCCGGGCCTGGTGATCGATGTTGTTCGTGCCCCAATAGGCAGCGAACTTGCGATACAAATAGGCCTGTTCGTTGTTGAACTTGGCAGATCCAAGCCAGTAAACGCTGTCAGGGCCGCTTTCTTCGCGGATCTTCAGCATCCCGTCGCCGATTTCCTCGATGGCCTGATCCCAGCTGATGCGTGTCCATTCGCCATTCACTTTCTTCATCGGATACTTCAGGCGACGCTCGCCATGGGCGTGTTCGCGCACCGCTGCCCCTTTGGCACAATGTGCGCCGAGGTTGAACGGGCTGTCCCAACCGGGCTCTTGCCCGGTCCAGACGCCGTTTTGCACTTCTGCAACGACGGTACAGCCGACAGAGCAGTGTGTGCAGATAGATTTGACGGTCTCAACCGCACCAGCAGCCGCATTGGCCGCGCTGGCTTTTGTCACTGTGCCGCCAGTAGCGCTGATCGCAGCAAGGCCGCCAATGGCCAGACCAGATCCGCGCAGGAATGTCCGGCGGTCAACAGATGTTCCGCGTGCCTGCGAGTGGATCGAAGTCCGCTGGGGGCGTCTCGCAACCCCGTTGGTCTTTTTCCTCAACATGTTTCATTTCCTTCCGTGCTCACCAGGTCGACTGGTTGGCTGGGGCTGATAGAATCGGCGTCAGGGCTATTCGCGACTTTCTGCCGGTGCTTGGCGATCGTCCGGATCATCTGCCCGGGCGCTGCCGTCTTCGTTCAGCGGTTCTCTAGAACCGCGCGCTGTCGAGATAGGCGCGCGTATGTGCCGTATCCTGAATCCGCGTCTCGCCGGTCGGCTCTTCGGCCGCCTGGGCCTCTGTTCCGCTCAGCGCAGCCGCCGCAACAGCAGCGGGTGCCGCAGTTCCAGCCAGTTTGAGGAAATCACGGCGTGAAGCACGGTCATCCTTCGTTTTGCTCATGGAAACGTCTCCTCCCATTTGCGTTTGGGCCACCCTTTCAGGCAGCCATTGAAACGACCCATCAGGCCGTCATTCGGAACGCTTCGCGCTCGATATCCATGAACACCCTGCCGGCTGTACCGACCGAGGCGTAAAAGACCGAGTTCTTGGCGGCTTCCAAATCTGAATAAAAATGTCCGGCCCAGGGGCCGATGTGCTTGGCCCAGAAGGTTTTCTGAGCTTCCAGTGTCGCGGGTGCACCAAAGCGCCCCACGATCATGCCCGCCATCATCTCCATGAGAGAGGCGATATTGTCTTCGGGTTCATACACGTTCTGTGCTCGGGTGATGCCGCGTACGACCATGTCGCTGCGCAATTGCGCCAGAGGCTTTTCGTTGAGAAAGCCTGTGAGGTAGTAGGACGCATAGGGCAACAACTCGCCACGCCCCAAGCCAATGAACAGGGCGTTGAATTCGCGCACGACGGTCTGCGGCTTGGAGGCCTTGGCGACGCGCGACATCGTCGCGATGGCCTGGCCAAGGTCGGTTTCGTCCCCGCCAAGACCTGCGCATTGATCCAACACCATCTGATCTGGCGGACCCGCCAGAAGCAGTCCGAGGAAATTATAGAAGTCCGCGCGGAGGCGGTCCTCTTCGGCAATCTCAAGTGTCGTCATGTGCATCCCTAGGCTGTATTCCATGGTACACCGTTAAGCCTCGAACGCGAAGCGCATACGCCGTCTGGACACTGCGGCAAAATGCGTATCCGACTGTTTTTCTTGGTTTTCATTTCCGCGCGGGCTGTCTGCGTGAAAGCCTTCATCTGTTGGCGTTGCGTGCTCGGCGCGCAAAGCGGAAGCGTCGGATGCCGCGTCCATGGCTGCCGGCACGGAGTCTTGCGCCGCCTCGTCCGTTGGCTCTGCAGGTACATCAACGGATTTGCCCAAGGCTTTTGCAGCTTTTTCGTCAGCCTGACGGGCCAGTTCCTCGATATGGGCCAGCATACCCTTGCCCACCTGATAGGACGTCTTGATGCTGTCGACGACAAATGCGGGATCGTTGAAGTCTTCGTCGTAATCGACAAGCCCGTCGAGGTTTGCCAGGACCGGATTCAGCTTCCAAAGCTGGCGCAGGGCGCGGCGACGCAGTCTTTCGGGTACGGCTTGTGCCATGAAACCACGCACGTCATCGCCTGGCTGCAGTGTGTCCGGATCAGGCAGGTTCAGTTCGGTCAGGATTTCCTGATCGGATTTTTCTTCAAGGGTCTCGCGTTCGACACGCACTACTTCTTGCGCGACCGCGCGTTGCTCGGCCTGCTGTTCGGCCCGAACGGCTGCCTTGCGCCGGGCCCAGAAATCGGCACGCGTGCTCATTGCACCAGCCTTTTGCGCGGCGCGCGGAACACGTCGCTGGTTTGATGAATGCGTTCATCGCCCTTGCCGTTTTCGGTCAGATCAACGCGCTTGCGGTCGCGCTTGCGTTTGACGAACGTGTCTTCCACGTGGTGCTTGAGCGTAAACTCCTCGATCCAGGCGGCCAGACCAGCGCTCATCGGCACCTTTTCCACCAGATCATCACCATTGTCGGTATAGTCCTGAGCCTCGAACGGCGAGGCGGTCACCACGGCAACATCAAGCGGTGCGTTGCCGTCTGGCTCATTGCGCAGCACGACATAGATCGACGGCGCTCCGTCCGCGAGATTGGTCAGGTAAGCCTCGGTCTCGGCAGCCCACAAGGTCAGGGGAAGAGTGGCGGCGTGATACTCGACGGTTTCGCCATCCCGGCGCAACTCACGCCAGTTTGCCTGCGCCGCGCCGGGCATAACAGCCGAGACCCGCCATGCCCATTTGGCCCAGCGTGTAACGCCGGGTGATTTTCTCACCACGACACCAAGTGGCATCGTAATATGTATAGCAGCAGATTGTGCCACCGGCTTCCTCCGCCAGAGTTCCCCAACTCTGGTTCCTGTATTTAGAGTGCAACGGTATACAGCGTGCAGCCAAGAGCAAAATGCGCGTCATGTCGCTTTGGGCGTGATTTTGTGAAATAAAGTGCATCATTCATGTATGTTATTCGATGATCGGGTTGACCGTGCCATTTCATTTCGGGCCGCCGTCTGGTCGAACTCGGCAATGGCGCGCGGTCTTGGGTCTTTACCTCTGGTGCGTGCTGTGCCTATTTTACACGCCGCGAGCAGGGATGAACTTTCAGGAATTGGCGTGAAGAACGATGGTCAAGTCGTTGATATTGTGTGATTGCTTGGGCAGCCAGGCGCTGGATGTTGACAAGATTTCGGGCGTTGCCGGTGTCACGTGTTCCAAAGTGCATACTGCCCTGTGCACCCGTCAGATCGAATCGGCGGCACAGGCCATCGCCTCGGGAGATGCGATCATCGCTTGCCAGCAGGAACGCGCGACCTTCGAGGATTTGGCTGAAGAGCTTGGGGTCGAGGCACCGGGTTTCCTGGACCTGCGCGATCGCGCCGGTTGGTCGGATCAGGCCGCCACGGCCGGACCGAAAATGACCGCTTTGGCCGCGGAAGCCTTGTTGCCGTCTGCGGATGGCAAGACTGTGGATGTGATCTCGGAAGGGATCAGCCTGTTGGCCGGGGCGGCGGATGTTGTTCTTCCGGTTGCCGAAAAACTGAAGGACATTCTTTCGCTGACGGTGCTATTGACCGACGCCGAGGATGTGCCACCCAGCCGAGACTATGATGTGGTACGCGGCCAGATGAGACAGGTCAGCGGTGCCTTGGGTGGATTTACCGTCCGCATCGATGCGTTTCAGCAGATCGAGCCGGGTGGACGCGGCGTCTTCACTCTGAGTGCTCCGCAGGACGGCGCGATGTCGCAATGTGATATCGTGATCGATCTGACCGGAGCCACGCCGATGGTGCCGGCTCCGCAAAAGCGCGAAGGATACCTGCGCGCCGATCCGCGCGATCCTCTGGCCGTGTCTGCCGTTGTCATGGCGGCATCTCAATTGACCGGCACATTTGAAAAACCGCTCTATGTGCGTCTCGAAGACAGCCTGTGCGCACATTCGCGCGCCGGGCAGACCGCGTGCACGAACTGTCTGGATATCTGTCCGACGGGGGCGATCACGCCTGCGGGCGAACATGTGACGATTGATCCGATGGTTTGCGCAGGATGCGGAGCTTGCGCGGCGCTGTGCCCGTCCACCGCGATTACCTATGACGATCCGCCGGTGCACCACCTTCTGATGCGCATGCAGACGCTGGCGTCGACCTATCGCAAGGCGGGGGGCAAGAACCCGCGTCTGTTGGTGCACGATGAGCACGGGGCCGAGATGATCCGCCTTGCGGCCAGGTTTGGCCGCGGATTACCTTCGGATGTTATCCCGCTGGAATTGAAAGTTATTTCCGGTTTCGGTCATGCTGAAATGCTGGCTGCACTGGCGCATGGGTTTGCCTCGGTCGATGTGCTTCTTGCGCCCACGACGGAACGCGATGCGCTGACGCGCGAGTTGGAACTGGCCACGGCGATCGGTGGGTCTGGCAAGCTGCGCCTGATTGCCGAAGCGGATCCGGACATGATGTCTGACGCGCTCTATGACGCTGCGGTGAAACCAGCTCTTGAGACCCCGGTTCTGCCACTGGGCAACCGGCGCCAGATCGCCCGCCTCGCGGCACAGGCACTGAATCTGCAGCTTGATGCTCCGCTCAGCCTGCCGCAAGGCGCGCCCTACGGTGCGGTTCTGGTGGACACGGACGCCTGCACCCTGTGTCTGTCCTGTGTGTCGCTGTGCCCATCGGGGGCTTTGGTCGACAACCCGGATATGCCGCAACTGCGCTTCCAGGAAGATGCCTGCCTGCAATGTGGGCTGTGTTCCAACATCTGTCCGGAAAACGCGATCACGCTCAAACCCCAGATGGAGTTGAGCGACAAGGCCTTGGGACAGGAAGTTCTGAACGAAGAAGAACCCTTTGCCTGTATCGAATGTGGCGGGTTGTTTGGTGTGCGTTCGACTGTCGAAAAGATCATGGAAAAGCTTGCCGGCACCCATCCCATGTTCGCCACCTCCGAGCAGGCCAAGATGATCCAGATGTGCGACACCTGCCGGATTCAGGCGCAATATCACAGTGAAAACAATCCATTTGCCGGAAAAGAACGCCCCAAGCCGCGCTCGACCGACGACTATTTTTCAAAGCGTCGGGATCACTGAAGGTGCAACGGTGCCCCAAGATCCGCAGGCGCGACCTTTGCAACATAGGCCAGAATGGCCTCAAGGTCTTCGATGATCATGACAACCGGCGCAATCGGAGACGGACGCGAGGGATCAAAGGGCAGGGTTACGCCCGCGACCTGTGTAAAGGCACCATGCGGGCGCAGGACATAGAATTGCTGAAAGCGAAAATCCCAGTCGGCCATGGCGCGCAGAACCGCGAAGGACGGGGTGGAGCCGATGGAGTGCATTGCGTTTTGCGGCCCGATCACATGGCAGCGCCCGCAATGGTTCAGCGAAAGCTGTTCGCCCAGTACAGGATCGCCGTCATAGATGATCTGCGCGATCTCTTCGGCCTCGGGCAGCGGGGCCGTGAAGGCATCACCATCGCTTGGCTGAAAACTCTCGATGGTGCGCGTGCCGATCTCGGAAGTCAGCCAGTCCTGAAACCGGATCTGAAGCGGATCATCCGTGATGCGCAATTGATAGACCGTCGTGCCACGCTGAAACACCGCAGTGCCCGGACCCGTTGCGCTCAGCACCATCTCTGCGCCGGGGTCCAGGCTGATACGCACGCCGGTCTTGAGCGAAAAACGCGGCAGAATATGCCTGAGCAGCCCGCTTGCGACCACCTCGTCCGGGGCGGCAAGCCCCAGAGGTTCCTCGGCTCCCGAGCGGAGAGCGGGAACAAGGATCAGGGCAAGACACAGGATCAGCAAGCGCATAAAAGCAGCCTATCCGTCGATTTACAGGCCCGTCAATGTGGCGGCCCAATTCAATACAGCGATCAAGGGAGCAAGTGATATGGACGACAGTTTCAATATGTCGATGCGGAAATTCCTCAAGCAGGTTGGTGTAACCAGCCAGCAAGCCATCGAGGACGGGTTGCGTGCCAAAGGAGCCAAAGCGGGCCAGACCTATGAGGCGCGCGTGCATCTCACGGTCGATGGGCTGGACGTCGATCACGTCGTGACCGGCACCATCAAGGGTGACGAATAACACCATGGCTACACGCGATGCTGTTCTTGCAGAACTGAAATCCGTTACCGATCCAATCAGCGGTGGCGACATTGTGTCCTCGGGCATGGTGCGGGCCTTGACGGTTGAAGACGGCACGGTCCGCTTTGTGATCGAGATCGATGCCTCGCAGGCGAAAATGATGGAACCGGTGCGCGCCGAGGCCGAAGCCAAGGTCAAAGCACTGGACGGCGTAAACAACGTCAGTGCCATGCTGACCGCGCATTCCGCCAAGGCTCCGCCCGATCTCAAACCGGGGCGCAAGGCCGAACCCAGCGGTCCACAGCCCATTCCGGGGATCGAGAGGATCGTGGCGATTGCCTCGGGCAAGGGCGGGGTGGGAAAATCCACCGTGTCAGCCAACCTTGCCTGCGCATTGGCCGCCGAGGGCCGGCGCGTGGGTCTTCTGGACGCCGATGTTTACGGACCGTCACAGCCGCGCATGCTGGGGATCAGCGGTCGTCCGGCCTCGCCGGATGGCAAGACGATCCTGCCAATGCGCAATCATGGCGTCACGATGATGTCCATGGGTCTCATGACCAACGAGGATCAGGCGGTTGTCTGGCGCGGCCCGATGCTGATGGGCGCACTTGAGCAGATGATGCGTCAGGTGCAATGGGGCGCGTTGGATGTGCTGCTTGTCGATCTGCCGCCCGGGACGGGGGATGTGCAAATGACATTGACCCAAAAGTTCCCCGTGGACGGTGCGATCGTGGTGTCAACGCCGCAGGATGTGGCTTTGCTGGATGCGCGCAAGGGCATTGATATGTTCAATCAGATGAAGACGCCGATCTTCGGTCTGATCGAGAACATGTCGACCCACATCTGTACCAAGTGCGGTCACGAAGAGCATGTCTTTGGTCATGGCGGTGTCGCAGCAGAAGCCAGGAAAATCGGTGTGCCGCTTCTGGCCGAACTGCCTCTTCATCTGGACATTCGCCTTGCGGCGGATGGCGGTGCGCCCATTGTGGTGTCCAAGCCGGAAAGTGCCGAGGCGCAGTCGTTCCGCAGTCTTGCACGCGACCTCATAGCCAAGGGTCAGGCATGACCCAAGCCGCCTCCTTCCCGCCTTTGATGGAGGGTGTGGCCGTTGAGGGGAACGTTGATCCCTTTGAGGCAGCGCGCGAGATGGCAACAGTTGGCTGTGACGCCGGCACGGTGGTTTACAATGTCCAGGCGGATCGTTTGCGCGCGGCACTTGTCTTCGCGCCCGAAGTCTCGCTGGAGGACGCGATGGCAATGATGGTGGTGTGCGGGGTGGGCTTTCAGAACGCGCTGGGTGCGCTTGCACCGCCCGAAGTCGGCGTGCATCTGGAATGGTCCGGCGCGATCCGGGTCAATGGAGGCTTGTGCGGTGAACTGCGCGTTGCGGCCTCGGGCAATAATCCCATGGCCGAACCCGATTGGCTGGTTGTCGGTCTTGAAGTACCGATCCTGCAGACGGCTGCCGATCCCGGCACCTCTCCTGATATCACTGCGCTTTATGAAGAGGGCTGCGCCGAGGTCGATCCGCTTGCTCTGCTCGAGGCATGGGCGCGACATACGCTGGTCTGGATCAACCGCTGGGCTGATGAAGGCAACCGTCCACTTCATGCCGAATGGTCCGGCTTGGTGAAAGGTGTCGGGGAGCCGGTTGAGATAAAAGGGCTTTCTGGAACATTCATGGGTGTAGATGATCGTTTTGGAATGCTGATCCAGGATAATGAAACCACCCATCTTCTGCCCCTGAGCCAACTTTTGGAGGACTGACATCATGAACCTGGCACGGGCCATACATTTTGATGAAAGCGACATGAACGTGTTCCATTCCCCTGCGCGTACCGGGGAGTGGTGCATCTCGGGCGGGTTTGAATTCTCCAATTGGGGCGAGGGGGATCTGAGCGGCAAGGCCCGGCAGGCTTTCGCGAATGGCTGGTTGGGCCTTGAGACATATGGCCGTGTCACATTTGTCGCCGTCACCCAGGTCGAGCCGTTTGAGATCGACGTTCTGGTGGCGGCCTTGGCGCAGCATTTTGTCGATGTGTACGGCGCACCTTCAACCGAGGCTGCACTGGCCGTGGCACGCGAAGAAGTCATGCAGATGGTTGAACTGTGCGATGATCATGATCCCAACACCTTGCTGACCGTGGCGCGGGAACTGACAGAAGCCGGGGTCAAGGAAACCTACCGCACGATCGAGGCGCAGGCGGCCGGTCTGGACCAGTTCGCGGTCCACGGATCCGTTGACGACTGACGCGCGCTGCTGCGCCGACGCGGATCAGTCCAGCCCGGCAAACCCGCCATATTGGCCCCGTTTGAAAATCAACCCCTTGCCGGGGCGATAGGTTGCGCGGTCCACATGGCCTACAAGGATTGTATGATCACCCGCATCATGCATGGCGGACAGATGACACTCGAAGCGCGCAAGGCAGCCCTCAAGGATTGGTACATCCAACGCTGACAAGGACCAGTCAAACGCATCAAACCCGTCTCCGTTTTTTGCGAAGTGGTGCGCGAGGTCGTGCTGATCCTCGGCCATGACATGGATCGCAAAATGGGCGGCTTTGGCAAAACTTGCATGACGGCGCGAGGATTTCGCCGGTGCCCAAAGGACCAGAGGCGGATCAAGGGACAGCGAAGCAAAGGAGTTTGCCGTCATTCCCAAGGGGCCCTGATCCGATTGCGCCGTGACCACAGTGACCCCGGTTGCAAAACATCCCAAAGCATCGCGAAAATCGCGAGCGGTGTCAGCGGCGGGGACAAAACTGTGTTCGGACATATCGCGCGGGTCTCCTTGCCCGTCAGGTCGCACGGGCGGGGCGGTTTGTCCATCTGCGCTGGTGCAAAATATCACCTGCTGCGTTCTGACTGTACTTTGCACGATATCTAAATCGGCAGCGGCCCTGGGCAACATCGGCAGAACCTTGTCAGAGTGCCTGCATGAATGTTGCCCGGCTGGGTTTGGCCCGCTGTGCGAGGCGTCAGAACGGGTGCGCCCATACGGGCCGGGCGCACAGCGTCTGAGTGGTGCGCGTCGCCATCGTCCAGTTGTTCAATTCGGCCGGGTTGCGTCGCGCACGATCTGAGCCAGCGCGGCTGCAATGTTGTGGATATTGCCCATGGCATCCACGGATTGCAGAACACCCTTACCGTCATAATAGGAAATCAGCGGCGCTGTTTGCGCGTGATAGGCCTGAAGGCGTTGACCGACGGTTTCCGCCTTGTCGTCGGCGCGCCGTTTCATGTCAGCGGCCCCGCATTTGTCGCAGGTACCGGCGGTTTCCGGCTGTTTGAACGTGTCGTGATAGCCCTCGCCGCAACCGCCGCACGTATATCGACCCGAGATACGGGTGACCATCTCGCCATCATCCACTTCTAACGAGATCGCGGCGTTGATCTTCTGTCCGGTTTCAAGCAGCAGCGCATCAAGGGCCGAGGCCTGTACGGTCGTGCGCGGAAAGCCGTCAAGAATGACCCCGCGTTGGACGTCTGCATCCCCCAGACGGTCGCGCAGTATGGCGATAACGATATCATCGCTGACCAGATCGCCGGCCTCCATCACGGCTTTGGCCGCTTTGCCGGCATCGGTGCCCGCCGCAACGGCCGCACGCAACAGATCTCCGGTCGAAAGTTGCACAAGGCCGAACTCCTCTTCAAGAAGACGCGCCTGCGTGCCTTTGCCCGCGCCCGGCGGTCCCAACAGGATTAGGACAGCCGGAGAGGTTTCGATCGCGGGTGCTCCATCCATGGCCCTCACCTCACTTGCCGGCACGATTGGCGATCAGGTCATCCACCACCGACGGATCGGCCAGAGTCGAGGTATCCCCCAGCGCGCCAAAGTCGTTCTCGGCGATCTTGCGCAGAATACGGCGCATGATTTTGCCCGATCGCGTTTTGGGCAGGCCGGGGGCCCATTGAATGACGTCAGGCGATGCGATCGGCCCGATTTCCGTCCGCACCCAGGTGCGCAATTCCTTGTAAAGCTCGTCTGTTGGTTCGACCCCGTTCATCAGCGTGACATAGCAATAGATGCCCTGGCCCTTGATCTCATGCGGATAGCCGACAACAGCGGCCTCTGCGACAGCTGCATGCGCGACAAGGGCGCTTTCCACCTCGGCAGTGCCCATGCGGTGTCCCGAGACGTTGATCACATCGTCTACGCGGCCCGTGATCCAATAGTCTCCATCCTGATCGCGTTTGCAGCCATCACCAGAGAAGTAATAGCCTTTGTAGTCGCTGAAATAGGTCTTCTCGAAACGCTCGTGATCGCCCCAAACGCTGCGCATCTGACCGGGCCAGCTGTCTTTCAGGCACAGCACGCCTTCGCTTGGGAATGTGTGGATTTCCTCGCCTGATTGTGGATCCAGCACGACCGGAAGAACGCCGAAGAAGGGTTTCATCGCTGCGCCGGGTTTCATCGCATGTGCGCCGGGCAGGGGGGTCAGCAGGTGACCGCCGGTCTCAGTTTGCCACCAGGTGTCGACAATGGGACAGCGGCCTTTGCCGACAACCTCGTTGTACCAGTTCCAGGCTTCCGGGTTGATCGGCTCGCCCACGGTTCCAAGGATGCGCAGATCGCTCAGATCGCATTTCTCGACCCATTCGTTGCCCTGGCCCATCAGCGCGCGCAGTGCGGTGGGGGCGGTGTAAAACTGGTTTACCTTATGCTTGTCGCAAACCTGCCAGAACCGCGAGGCATCGGGATAGGTCGGCACGCCTTCGAACATCAGCGTCGTCGCGCCGTTGGCGAGGGGGCCGTAAACGATATAGCTGTGACCTGTGACCCAACCCACGTCAGCGGTGCACCAGTAGATGTCGCCCTCGTGATAATCAAACACCAGCTCATGTGTCATCGCAGCATAGACCAGATAGCCGCCCGTCGTGTGCACAACGCCTTTGGGTTGCCCGGTCGAGCCGGAGGTGTAGAGGATGAACAGCGGATCTTCGGCGTTCATCTCGGCCGGAGCGCAATACTCGTCCGCCTCCAGCATCATTTCGTTATAGTCGTAATCGCGGTCGGCAATCCAGGTGGTCTGACCGCCGGTCCGTTTTACGACAAGGCATTTCACCGTGTCCTTGCAGTGCAAAAGTGCAGCATCCGCGTTCGATTTCAGCGCCGTTTTGCGCCCGCCACGCGGAGCCTCGTCGGCGGTGATGAGCAGCTTTGCTTCCGAACCATTGATCCGTGCCGCAAGCGCGTCCGGCGAAAAGCCTGCGAAAACGATGGAGTGGATCGCGCCGATGCGCGCGCATGCCAGCATGGCATAGGCCGCCTCGGGGATCATCGGCAGATAGATCACCACCCGGTCGCCTTTGCGCACGCCAAGGCTTTCCAGCACATTGGCCATCTTGCAGACGTTGCTGTGGAGTTCTTTGTAGGTGATGTGCTTGGCCGCTTCGTTCGGATCATCAGGCTCGAAAATGATGGCGGTTTGGTCTGCGCGGGTTGCCAGGTGGCGGTCAATGCAGTTGGCGGCGACATTCAACGTGCCGTCCTTGAACCAGTTGATCGACACGTTGCCCAGCGTGAAGTCGACATCCTTGACCTCGGTATAGGGCTTTATCCAGTCGATGCGCTTGCCATGTTCGCCCCAGAAGGCATCCGGATCTGCAATGGAAGCGGCGTACATCTCGGCATATTTGGCCTCATTGATGTGGGCCTTTGCTATCATGTCGGCGGATGGCGGATAGGTGGCGCTCGTTGGCGTATTGGTTTGCGCGGCGTCGGACATCGCGGTTCCTCCCTCGGATCGTGTTTTGGGCCCGGTGTTCGGGGCGGTCTTGATCGGCTGGCTTCCCTGGGCCAGTTGCTTGCGAAATCATACCAATGGTTGAAAATAAGGAAATAAGCATCCGGAATTGCTGCATTTGCTTGTAAAGGCTTTTCCGAGATCTGCAAAGTCTTGTAAATATCCGCATCAGAAAGAGCGAAAAAACCTTGTTTGTTAGGGCTCTCGGTTGTCAAAGCGGGCTGGCTTCTCTTTTGGAACTGTGCCCGTTTTTTCGGCAAAGGGTCCGTTTCATGAGCGAAAAGCAGATGTGACAAATTGCTTCGTTTGCCTTTGCCTATCGGATTCCGGGTAGAAGCTACTGCAGTTCACGAAGCCGTGAGTCGATCTGTGCAAGGCACCGGAACCTAATTGGGGGAACAGGTCTTGGCACTGTGGAGTTGTCGCGCTAGTTTCTCGCGCAAGCGGCTTTCCGGGAGGAGGCTGCATCAACAGGGAGAGAAAAATGAACAAGTATCTTACCGGCGCTGCCGCCGCAGCAATCTCGGTTGCCTTCGTTGCAGAAGCCGCAGCGACCGAATGGAATGTATCGATGTGGGGTAAGCGCCGTGCGTTTACCGAGCACGTCGAAAAGCTGGCCGAACTGGTCAGCGCCAAGACCAATGGCGAATTCACGATCAACATGGCCTATGGTGAAACCCTGTCGAAAAACCGCGAGAACCTTGACGGTATTTCGATCGGCGCGTTCGAGATGGCCCAGTTCTGCGCCGGTTACCATCCGGACAAGAACCGCCTGATCACCGTTCTCGAGCTGCCGTTCCTGGGCGTCGAGAACCTCGAGCAGGAAGTGGCGGTCAGCCACGCAGTCTATGCGCATCCCGCAGTAACGGAAGAGATGGCACAGTGGAACGCGCGCATGCTGATGACCTCGCCCATGCCGCAGTACAACCTTGTCGGCACCGGCGAGCCCCGCGATGAACTGTCGGAATTCGAAGGCATGCGTGTGCGCGCCACCGGCGGTCTGGGCGAGGCGTTCAAGGCCGTGGGCGGGGTGCCGACTTCGGTAACCGCGTCCGAGGCTTATCAGGCCATGGAATCCGGCGTCGTCGATACAGTGGCTTTCGCCCAGCACGCCCATCTCAGCTTTGGCACGATCAACCAGGCCACCTGGTGGACCGAGAACCTGAACCCCGGCACCGTCAACTGCCCCATCGTGGTCAACATCGATGCTTATGAGGCGTTGCCTGATGCCCATCGGGAGGCTCTGGACAGCTCGGTTGACGAAGCGATCGCGTTCTATCTGCAGAACTATGCCGAGCTGCTGAAGCGCTGGGACAGCGTATTGGCCGAGAAAAACGTCACCAAGGTCACAATTTCGGATGATCAATTGACGGCCTTCCGCGAAATTGCTGCGGCACCGGCGCGTGATGCATGGATTGCGGACATGGAAGCACAAGGCCTGCCCGGTCAGGAGCTTTATGATCTGGTGGTAACCACCCTCGAAAAAGCGCAAATGACCAACTGATCGCGATACAAAGCGAGTGACCCTTTAGGGGGCCGGGCCCTGTGCCCGGCCCCCTCATTATAAAAAGAATAACCAGGGGGTGAGGAGACATGGCATCATCTGCCGCTGTCCTTGAGGATTCCAGCCTGCTCAGTCGTCTGGATCAGGCGCTGGAGCCGATCGAACGTTTCATGGCATTGTTGTCGGGGCTGGCGGTGTTTTCACTGATGTTCCTCGCAGCCTGGTCGGTGGGCGGACGCAAGTTTTTTGGCTCGCCGTTGCTGGGCTATGTCGACTACATCGAAGCCGCCATGCCTTTGATCGCGATTGCGGGTGTATCCTGGGTGCAGCGCGATGGCACGCATGTGCGGATGGATATCCTGGTCAGTCAGCTCAAGGGGCGGCTGCTGTGGCTGTTCGAGCTGATCTCGGTTCTTCTTATCATGGTTTTGATTGTTGCTCTGGTCTGGGGCGCTTGGGCGCATTTCGATCGCTCGTTTGACTGCGCGCGGCCATTGTGTTCACGCGACAGTTCGATCGATGTCGGCATTCCAACCTGGCCGTCCAAGCTGGTGGTGCCGGTGGCATTTGCGGTTTTGATGCTGCGGCTGACTTTGCAGGCCGTTGGCTATGGGCGCGCCCTTGTGCTGGGGCTTGAAAATCCGGTGGCCGTACCGCTGAACCTCAGTGTGGCCGAACAGGCGCGGCTGGAAGCGGCCCAATTGGAAGGGCGCGAGTGATGGAACCCATTGAAATCGGCATCTGGGTAACCGGCGGCATGTTTGTGCTGGTTGTGCTGGGTATGCGCGTCGCTTTCGCGGCCGGTCTTGCAGGCTTCATTGGCCTTGTCTGGCTGCGTTGGAATCAGTTCGACTATGATCCGGAGCGGTTTTGGAAGGCTCTCGAGATCAGCGTCAAGGTGGCTGGTCAGGTCCCGCACTCCAAGGTCAGCTCACAGGCGTTGAGTCTGATCCCGACCTTCATCCTGATCGGATACCTGGCCTATTACGCCAATCTGACCAAGGCGCTGTTTGATGCGGCCAAGAAGTGGATCGCATGGGTGCCGGGTGGGCTTGCAGTGTCGACGGTATTTGCAACGGCAGGCTTTGCCGCCGTCTCGGGCGCTTCGGTTGCGACGGCAGCCGTTTTCGCTCGGATCGCCATCCCGGAAATGCTCAAGATCGGCTACAACAAGCAGTTCGCGGCAGGCGTGGTTGCCGCAGGCGGCACGCTGGCCTCCTTGATTCCGCCCTCGGCCATTCTGGTGATTTACGCGATCATCGTCGAACAGGATGTCGGCATGTTGCTGCTGGCAGGGTTCATCCCCGGTGCCTTCTCGGCCCTTGTCTATGCGATTTTGATCATCAGCATCGCGGTTGTTTTCAAGTCGGTTGGCCCGCCGGTTGGCGGCTTTTCCTGGGCGGACCGATTCACCTCGCTTTTGCCGGCCTTGCCGATCGTGGCTGTGGTCGTGATCATCATCTTCTTTGTCTACAATCCCTTCGGCGAGGCCTGGGGAACGCCCACGGAAGGTGGTGCAGTCGGGGCCTTCATCGTCTTCCTGATGGCGCTTTATCGCGGTATGCGCTGGGGCGAATTGAAAATGGCGCTGCTCGAGACCGCCAAGCTGACGGTGATGATTTTCACCATCATCTGGGGTGTGCTGATCTATGTGCGCTTCCTGGGCTTTGCCGAGCTTCCGGCGGCATTTTCCGACTGGATCACCTCGCTTGAGATGTCGCCCATGCTGATCCTGGTGTGCATCCTGCTGGCCTATGCAGTGCTGGGCATGTTCATGGATGCCATTGGAATGCTGTTGCTGACGCTGCCTGTCGTTTATCCGGCGGTGATGGCGCTGAACGGAGGCGAGTTCGTCTCGGCTGCAGACAGCGCCTTTGGCATGTCCGGGACGATGTGTGCCGTCTGGTTCGGGATCCTGGTGGTCAAGATGGCCGAGTTCTGTCTGATCACACCGCCAATCGGGTTGAACTGTTTCGTTGTGGCCGGTGTGCGCGATGATCTGAGCGTGCAGGACGTGTTCAAGGGCGTCACGCCGTTCTTCATTGCCGACGGGATCACGATTGCCCTTCTGGTGTCCTTCCCGATGATCGTGTTGTGGCTGCCCATGCTTGCGAGCGGATAGAGGCGGGGGCAGTCTCGCCTGAAACAGAATCACCGGGAGTGAACCATGGATCGCGTCGCCCTCGTTCACGAGGCGTTTCTAAACCGTGTTGCGTCCGGTGATCTGCCGCCGGGCGCAACACCCTCGGGGCCGCTAAGCGCAGAGGACGCGATTGCCGTGTTTCGCGCACAATGTCTTTCACGGGCATTGGATCGCGAAAGCCGGGTGATGCAAAAGGCCGGGCAGGGGTTTTACACCATCGGCTCCTCTGGGCACGAGGGCATGGCCGCGGTTGCCCTGGCGTTGCGTCCGACGGATCCGGCATTTCTGCATTACCGCGACGCTGCGTTTCAGATCGCGCGATCCGGGCAAGTTCCGGGGCAGAATATCACCTGGGACATGCTGCTGAGTTTTGCCTGCTCATCCGAAGATCCGATCTCTGGCGGGCGTCACAAGGTGTTGGGATCCAAAGCGCTGATGATCCCGCCGCAAACCTCGACAATCGCGAGTCATTTGCCCAAAGCTGTGGGTGCCGCGTTCTCGCAAGGTCTGGCACGGCGCCATCCGCCAGAGCATCGACAGTTCCGGGATGATGCGATTGTCATGTGTTCGTTCGGCGATGCTTCGGCCAATCACTCGACCGCGCAGGGTGCGTTCAACACGGCGGGATGGACCGCGGTGCAGAACACACCCTTGCCTGTGTTGTTTGTCTGCGAGGACAACGGCATCGGGATTTCGGTGAAAACGCCCAAAGGCTGGATTGCGGCCTCGATGAAGCATCGCCCGGGTGTGAGGTATTTCGAAGCCGACGGTCTGGATATGTTCGACACGTTCCGTGTCGCCTCGCAGGCCGCGGCCTATGTCCGTACCCAGCGCAAACCGGCTTTCCTGCATCTGCGCATGATCCGGCTTTATGGTCATGCCGGCGCGGATGTGGCCACCAGCTATCTCAGCCAGAAAGAGGTTGAGGCCGAGGAGGCGAATGATCCTCTGCTCCATTCGGTTCGCTTGTTGTCCGAGGCGGGAGCGCTTGAGCCTGAGCAGGCATTGGACATCTATACGGACACCTGCCTGCGTGTGGCAGAGGTCGCAAAAGAGGCTGTAACGCGCCCGCGACTGAGTGATGCGACAGGCGTCATGGCCAGCTTGATCCCGCCCAAGCGCGTCTGCCAACCGACCAACGGACCAGAGCCTGAAAAACGTGCCGAGATATTCGGCGCGGATATCAAGGCGATGGAGGTGCCACAGACTCTGTCGAAATGCCTTAACATGGCGCTTACCGATCTGATGCTTGAGCATGGCGAGATTGCCCTCATGGGCGAAGACGTGGGGCGAAAGGGTGGTGTCTATGGCGTTACCCAGAGACTCCAGTCGCGCTTTGGCCCTGACCGGGTGATGGACACGCTTCTGGACGAACAATCCATTCTGGGTCTGGCCATCGGTCTGGCCCACAACGGCTTTGTCCCGATCCCCGAGATTCAGTTTCTGGCCTATCTGCATAACGCTGAAGATCAGTTGCGGGGAGAGGCTGCGACCTTGCCGTTCTTTTCCAACGGTCAGTTCACCAATCCGATGGTGCTGCGCATTGCCGGTCTGGGATATCAGAAAGGCTTTGGCGGGCATTTTCACAACGACAACTCCCTGGCTGTCTTGCGTGACATTCCCGGAGTGATCATTGCCTGCCCCTCTACCCCGGCGGATGCCGCGAAGATGCTGCGCGAAAGCGTGCGTCTTGCGCGCGAAGAACAACGTGTCGTGGTGTTCGTCGAGCCGATTGCGCTCTACCCGATGCGCGATTTGTTTGAAGCCGGCGATGGTGCCTGGATGAACCTCTATCCCGAACCGGGAGAACGCATCGCACTGGGTGAAATAGGTCAGCATGGAGACGGTTGTGATCTGGCGATCGTGACCTACGGCAACGGGCATTATCTTTCGCGGCAGGCCGAAAGAACGCTGTCGCAAGACGGTATTGCCGCGCGGGTGATTGATCTGCGCTGGCTTGCTCCTTTGCCCACAGAGGCTCTGATGGTTGCGCTGGAGGGTGTGTCAAACGTGTTGATCGTTGATGAATGCCGCCGCACCGGCGGGCAGGCCGAAGGGCTGATGGCGCTGATGGCCGAAGCGGGCATCGGAAGTGTCGCACGCGTCACAGCCGAAGACAGTTTCATTGCGACCGGTCCTGCCTATGGTGCGACGCTCCCGTCTGCCGAGGGCATAGCGGCTGCGGCCCGCGCCTTGCTTGGAAACACCACATGATGCGCCGGGCTGTGGTGATCTGCCCGGGTCGGGGAACATACAACAAGGCTGAACTGGGGTATCTGGCGCGCCATCATGGGGGGCAGGCTGATCTGATTGCCGGTTTTGATGCGCAACGTATCGCGGCAGGGCGCGCCCCGGTTTCGAAACTGGACAGCGCGGCACGGTTTGTCACGTCAGATTATGCGCGCGGCGACGTGGCCTCGGCCCTGATTTACGCCTGCGCCGCCGCAGATGCCGGGGCGCTGGCACAGGATATCGAGATCGTTGCCGTCACGGGGAATTCCATGGGCTGGTACATTGCTCTGGCGGTGGGCAGGGCGCTGTCTGCGCCTGAGGGGTTTCGCCTTACAGATACCATGGGAACGTTGATGCACGATAACCTGATCGGCGGTCAGATCGTCTATCCATGCTGGGGAGAGGATTGGGTTCCCGATCCCGCGCGCAAGGCCGCTTTGCTGGCGCAGCTGTCTGAGATCGGTGCCGCGCAGGGCCAGACACTGGACCTGTCGATTGATCTGGGCGGCATGATCGTGGTTGCGGGGGACGAGGCGGGTCTGCGCGCATTCGAGGCGGCGGTGCCCTCGATCGGCGGGCGCTTTCCCATGCGTTTGCCGCAACACGCGGGCTTTCATACCAAACTGCAGTCTCCTGTTGCCGCGCAGGGTCGCGCGGCATTGTCGGACCTATCCATGCACCAGCCCGCATGCCCGCTGATTGACGGGCGCGGTCATGTCTGGTGGCCGGGGGCGCAGGGCACTGGCGCGCTTTTCGATTATACTCTGGGCCATCAGGTCACCGAAACATATGATTTCGCCGCTGCCATCCGATCGGCTGCGCGAGAATTCGCGCCTGATCTGTTCATCATCACCGGCCCTGGCACCACATTGGGCGGGGCCGTAGCGCAATCTCTGATCGCATGTGAGTGGCGTGGACTGGGCAGCAAAGCCGATTTCGAAGCGGCCCAGGAGGCCGGGCCGCTGGTGGTGGCCATGGGGCGCGAGGATCAGCGCGCGCTGGTGCTCTGAGGTCCATTCTTTTGCTGCGCGATTGACTCTTGGGGGCGCGCGCCTGACTGATACCGACACCATGAAATGTTTTGGAGGAGCACATGGCTCCGATGGGCTTTGCAACAACACCGTCCCGCTCAAGCTATGACATCGTCATTATCGGCGGAGCGATCATGGGCTCGTCCACGGCCTGGTTTCTTGCCAATGACCCGGATTTTGACGGCACCGTTCTGGTTGTCGAGCGCGACCCAAGCTATCAGGCCTGCTCGACTGCGCATACGAATTCCTGCATTCGCCAACAATTCTCGACCGAGTTGAATGTGCGGATCTCGCAGTTTGGGGCTGATTTCGTCACCAATCTGCGCAGCTATATGGGAGATGAGCGTATCCCCGATATGCCCATTCAGAGCTATGGCTATATGTATCTGGCCGATAACGAAGGGTTCGCAGAGGCATTGCGCGAGGCTCAGAAGGTGCAACTGGCATCTGGTGCGCATACCCGATTGATGAGCCCGGACGAGATTGCGGCCGAGTATCCGTTCTACCAGCTTGATGACATCGTCTTGGGCAGCATCAATACGGTGAATGAAGGCTACTTCGATGGTGGCGGCCTGTTTGACTGGTTTCGTCGCTCGGCCCGGGAACGTGGCGTGGAATATGTGCAGGGCGAGGTCAGCGCGATCACGCGGGATGCATCGGGGCACAAGGTCCTGAGCGTGACGCTGGCCACAGGTGAGGTGATTGCCTGTGGGCAGGTGGTCAACGCCACGGGCCCGCGTGCGGCGCGCACGGCCGCGATGGCCGGGATCGGCCTGCCTGTCGAGCCGCGCAAGCGCTTTACCTGGGTGTTCGAGGCGCGCGAGAAGCTGGGGCGTGATCTGCCGCTGACCATCGACCCATCGGGGGTACATGTGCGTCAGGATGGCCCTGAGACCTATCTTGTCGGCTGCAAGCCGGATCCGGACCCTGCGGTCGCATTTGACGATTTTTCCATGGATCATGCCATCTGGGAGGAGTTCGTCTGGCCCACTCTGGCCACGCGCATCCCCGCGTTCGAAGCGATCCGGGTCGTGACGGAATGGGCCGGGCATTACGCCTATAACACGCTTGATCAGAACGCAGTTCTGGGACCGCATCCAGAGCTTGGGAATTTCCATTTCATCAACGGATTTTCAGGCCATGGGTTGCAGCAATCCCCGGCCATGGGGCGTGGGCTGGCGGAAATGCTGGTGCATGGCCGCTATCACAGCCTTGATCTCAGTCCGTTCGGCTATGGCCGGGTGCTGACCAATTCGGCCATCATCGAAAGGGCTGTGATATGAAAAAGCTCGTTCTGACCGGTGCCGCGGGCCGACTGGGGTCTTACCTGCGCGAACCGCTCTCCAGGATGTGTGATGAATTGGTGTCGACGGATATCGCGCCTGAGATCGGCACTCTCTTGCCGGGCGAGACGTTTCGCACGGCTGATCTTGCAAGTTTTGAGCAGATTGCGCCGCTTCTGGAGGGGGCCGATATGGTTGTGCATTTCGGAGCGATCTCCGATGAGGCCCCGTTCGAAGACTTGCTGGGCCCGAATTTCATCGGGGCCTATAACATCTGGGAGGCCGCGCGCCGGCATCGGGTGCGCCGTGTGGTCTATGCCAGCTCGATCCATGCCGTTGGAATGCATCCGAAATCTGACGCCATAGGGATTGACGCCGCGCACCGCCCGGATGGATTTTATGGGTTGGCCAAGTGTTTCGCAGAAGATCTGGGCCGGATGTACTGGGACAAGAGCGGTGTGGAATCCGTGCATCTGCGAATCCTGTCCTGCGCGCAGGTGACCTCGCCGCGGGCGCTGGGCTCATGGTTGTCTTATGATGATCTGATTCAGCTTGTGACGCGCGCCGTGGATACTCCTACGACGGGCTTCAGCATCGTCTATGGCGTGTCAGCCAATGATCGGGTGCCGGTCGACAATTCCGGCGCAGGCTTCCTGGGCTATCGACCAAAAGACAATGCAGAGGTTTACGCTGAAGATATCCTGGCGAAGGCACCGCCTGCCGATCCGACCGATCCGGCCCAGATCTATCACGGTGGGCCCTT
This sequence comes from Aestuariivita sp., assembly GCF_049276915.1. NCBI lineage: Bacteria > Pseudomonadati > Pseudomonadota > Alphaproteobacteria > Rhodobacterales > Paracoccaceae > Aestuariivita > Aestuariivita sp. The sequence continues at coordinate 51,583 of NZ_JBASXK010000040.1, forward strand.
CGCCAAAGCCCCGTTGGGCAAAAGCGGCAAGGCGCTGATGAACATTCCGGATGACAAGAAGACCTGAGCCAGCACCTGCCGAACGCAACAGGCTTGCGCGGGCAGTCCGGGCTTGCTCTGCCCTTTTGGGGCGGGTTCGGTCAGCGCGCCAATAAGAACGCCCAGCGTGTCGATGTCTTGGTCAGCCCAACCTGCACATTCGGGTGGCCCACGAGATGCATCATGACCCTGTGGCGGCTCGGTACCAGGCCACGATGGCCGCGCGTGCCTCTGGTTGCATGTCGATGGCATTGGGCGGAGGCATGGCGTGGCTGATGCCGGCCTGCAGATAGATCAGCCTCGCATGACGCGCGACGTCGCTTTGTGTTTCCAGCACGATCCCCTTGGGCGGCCAGGCCAGACCCTGCCAGGCGGGCTCGCGCGCATGGCACATCGAGCAGTTTCCAAGCACCGTGTCATAGGCATCCTCAAATCCTAGCGCCTGAACGAACTGCGTCTCGATGGGCGTCAGATCGCGCTCTGCAGCTTCGTCATACCTGTCGCCCATGTTCGCGGTCGACAGCCACATGATGGCGATGAACAACAGGGCCGTTGCACCCCATGTCCAGTGAGGCCGCCCCTTGCGGGCATGCATCGTGTTGAAGAAATGCCGGATCGTGACACCCATCAGAAAGACCAGCGCGGCGATGATCCAGGCGTGATCGGTCGCGAAGGCCAGCGGGTAGTGATTGGACAGCATGAGGAAAATCACCGGCAAGGTAAGGTAGTTGTTATGCGTCGATCTGAGCTTGGCGATTTTACCGTATTTGGGGTCCGGAGTGCGGCCAGCCTTGAGGTCTGCCACGACGATGCGCTGGTTCGGCATGATGATGAAAAACACGTTCGCCGTCATGATCGTTGCGGTGAAAGCGCCCAGATGGAGCAGCGCCGCACGCCCGGTAAAGACCTGATTGAGGCCCCAGCTCATCGCGACGATGATTGCAAACAGAACCAGCATCATCAGCGTCGGGCGTTCCCCTACCGCAGACTTGCACAACCCGTCGTAAAGCAGCCAACCCACCGCTATGGTGGCGGCCGAGATCGCGATGCCCTGCCAAAGCGTGATGTCGGCACGCGAGGGATCAAGCAGATACAGCTCACCTCCGACCCAGTACACGATCATCAGCAGCGCGGCACCCGACAGCCACGTCGAATAGCTTTCCCATTTGAACCAGGTCAGATGATCGGGCATCGCTTCGGGAGCAACGAGGTACTTCTGGATGTGATAGAACCCACCGCCATGGACTTGCCATTCCTCGCCGTCAGCCGGTCCCTTGATGTTGCGGTTCAAGCCGAGATCAAGCGCGATAAAATAAAATGAAGATCCGATCCATGCCATCGCGGTGATGACATGAAGCCAACGGACGGCAAAACCGATCCAATCCCACATCACTGCCAGATCATACATAAGCTCTGCCTTCTTGATTCGTCCCGTCTGCCCAGTCTATGCGCAGGGGCATTCTTCTGCTATTCCGGCCGAATACCAAGCAGCATCAAAAAAATCAGAACAATGTCCTATCTCGACAATATCCGAACCTTCGTGCGTGTCTATGAATTGGGCAGCATGTCTGCGGCGGGTCGTGATTTGCGTATTTCTCCTGCCGTGACATCTTCGCGGATTGCACAGCTTGAGGACCACCTGAACGTCAGGTTGTTTCAACGAACAACGCGCAATCTGACGCCGACCGAGCAGGGCAAGGCATTCTACACCGGTGCATGCGAGATATTGGAAGCTGTTGACAGCGCCGAGGCACAGGTTGTCAACATCACCGAAAATCCGCGCGGCTCGCTTTATGTTGCTGCCCCCTTGGGCGTAGGCAGGCGGCTGATCGCCCCGCAGGTGCCCGAATTTCTCAAGACCTATCCCGAAGTCAGCCTGCGTCTGCGTCTCACGGACAGGCGGGTGGATCTGACGTCTGAAGGTCTGGATCTGGCATTTTTCCTCGGTCAGCCCGAGGACAGCACCCTGCGCATCCGCAAGATTGCAGATGTCGAACGGATCCTCTGCGCGGCGCCTGAATACATCGCGGCGCGGGGCAATCCAGCGACCGGAGCCGAATTGATCGCGCAGGGACATGAGTGCCTCAACCTGCGCTTTCCCGGCGCGACAGAGTTCCAGTGGCGCTTGATCACTCCCGAGGGCGCAAAACGGTTTCGCGTCTCGGGACGCTATGAGGCTGACGATGGCGAAGTGCTGACCGATTGGGCGCTTGCAGGTCAAGGCATCGCGTTGAAGCCGATTTTCGAGGTTGCCGATCATCTGGCTTCCGGCCGCCTTGTTCCCGTAGCGACGCAAACGCCGCCTGAACCCATTCAGATGGCCTGTCTGTTCACTCATCGGCGGGGGCAGGATCCCAAGACGCGCTTGTTCATGGATTTCATCATTGACCGGATAGGTGCTGTGGTGCGCAGCGATGTCCCGGCCTGAACGGCCTGCAAGATTTTGCCAGTGCCGCGCAGATGGTTTGTGCTGGGCCGCAGATGCGCTAAGCTGCAGGCAAAGAGCAAAAAACAGGCAAAACGATGAGCATTACAAGACGTCATTTCGGGGTCTCGCTGGCGGCACTTGGCCTTGCGGCCTGTTCGAATACCTCGATGCCGGGTCCGCGCGGCACCGTTTCGGTCGCCTCAGGCTTGCCGGACGATCTCAAACCGGCTCCAAACGCGGCATATGACGCTTGGGTGGCGTCGTTCCGTACACGCGCGCCTGCACAAGGCATTTCCCCCGAAACCTTGCGCGTGGCATTTCGCGGCACGGGCTATCTGCCGGGTGTCGTGCGGCGGGACCGCAATCAGACCGAGTTCAAACGCAGCCTCGAAGACTATCTGGCTATCGCTGTCTCGGACGAGCGGGTCAGCAAGGGGCAGGCTGCCTTTGCGCGCCACAGGTCTGTGCTGAATGCGCTGGAAGCTCAATACGGGGTTGATGCGGAGATCATCACTGCGATCTGGGGGCTTGAGAGCTTCTTTGGCGAGCGCAAGGGCGATGTGCCGGTCATATCGGCCACATCCACACTGGCCTTTGACGGACGGCGGGGCGCGTTCTTTGAAAAGCAACTGGTTGCTGCGCTGCAGATCTTGGAGAACGGTGACATTACCCCGTCGGGCATGATCGGCAGCTGGGCCGGTGCCATGGGGCATACGCAGTTTATCCCGACCTCGTATCTGGCCTTTGCCGTGGATTACACAGGCGACGGGCGACGCGATATCTGGTCCGAGGATCCAAGCGACTCGCTTGCGTCAACAGCGGCCTATCTGGCGCGCAATGGCTGGACGCGGGGTCTGCGCTGGGGCGGCGAAGCTGGTCCCGGGGCACCGTCCGGCTCCGAGATCCAGCCGCAACCCGGCGGACCGCGATTTGTCGTTACCTCGAATTTCGGGGTCATCAAGCGTTACAACAACGCGGATGCCTATGCGATCGGAGTGGGCCATCTGGCCGACCGGATCGGTGGAGGCGCACCACTGCGCGCAAGTTTCCCGCCCGATGAGTTCGGTCTGACCAAGGATGATCGCACGCGGTTGCAGGAGCGTCTGACAGCACGCGGGTTTGATACCGGTGGAACAGATGGGGTTATCGGACCCAAGAGCCGCGGCGCAATCAGCGACTATCAAAGAAGTATCGGTCGACCTGCGACGGGCGATCCGTCTCAGGAGCTGTTGCGCTCGCTGGGGTAGGCCCTGTGGGCTGAACAGCTGCGGAGGGCTCGGATGATGTGCACGGGCTTGCCCGAGCCCGGCGCGGGCAGCGCGCCGCAGATTGTCACGAAGCCGACAGCATGTCGCGAAGATTGCGGTTTTCGGAATTGGCAGGTTCGAAACGCAAAGCCGAATGAATGTCCACCAGATGGCTGCGCATGATTTGTTCGGCCTGATCCGGGTCGTTCTTGGCGATGGCCTCGATCAGCGCATGGTGAGAATGGCCGTCGCATCGTGCGCTTGCGCGGCTCCAATAGAGCGCGATGATCAGGGAAGACCGGGACACAAGACTTTCGACGAACTCGGTGATCGTCTGTTGATCGGCGATGCGCGCGATCTTGACGTGAAACAGACCTGAAAGACGAAGCGCGCGCCCATATGCATCTTCGCGGACGGCGCGATGCTCTTCCTCGGTATGCCGCAGCAGGTCTTCTATGTCGCTTTTGGTCGCCTTGAGCGCAGCATTGCGCGCCGTGCGCGGTTCAAGCAGTTCGCGCGCCTCAAACACTTCACGTGCTTCGCGATGCGAGGGTTCTGCTACGCTGGCTCCACGATTCGGGCGCAAGGTGACAAGATGCATATGGGCCAGCGATTGAAGCCCGCTGCGCACGATTGTCCGTGAAACGCCATATATTTCAGTAAGATCGCTCTCGGCCAGTCGGGTTCCCGGAGGCAGGCGATGTTCATGAATGGCCAGTTCGACCCCGGCATGCACGGGGTTGATTGCCAACTCGGGAGGCGTTCTGCCTGAAAAGTCATCTTTGTGGTTGTTCATACGCATAGAATATACGTCTTTGGATTACATACAATCTTGCATGGCAATATGGATCATAGCTGTGTTGCATCGTCAGCATTTGCAGCGCCCGGGACAGTGGCTGGGGATTGCATGCGCTTCAATTCAGAGCAAGTCGCGGATTTTTGACCAAATTTTAGTCAATCGCATACATTAAATCATTTAAATCGTATACAATATGAAAGATATATGTCGACGCACGGATTTCGATCTCTCTAAGTCAGGCGAGGACACATGCCTGTTCAGGGGGCTGTTCCACGCTAACCAACAGGAGATGAGACGATGCGAAAATCAGCAAAATATTCGAGTTCCGCGCTGGCGCTGGTGCTGGCCGCGGCGACGCTGACTGCGGCACCCGCTTGGGCGGAAAAAACACTGACGATCGGGATGACCGCAGCAGATATCCCCCGAACATCCGGTCAACCGGACCAGGGATTTGAAGGCAACCGGTTCACCGGAATCCCGATGTATGACGCGCTCACGCACTGGGATTTGTCTTCCGAGACAGAGCCAAGCGTCATTTTGCCCGGCCTCGCGACGTCCTGGGCGGTCAACCCGGACGATACGACGAAATGGGTGTTCACATTGCGTGACGGCGTGACCTTCCATGATGGTGCTCCTTTCACGGCTGCCGATGTGGTCTGGAACGTCCAGAAGGTGCTCGATGAGAACGCACCGCATTTTGCACCTGATCAGGTTGGCGCGACCAAATCGCGTATGCCGACACTTGCATCCGCCCGGGTGATAGATGACCTCACGGTCGAGCTGACGACAACGCAACCGGACAGCTTCTTGCCGCTCAACATGACGATGTTGTTCATGGCGTCACCCAGCCATTGGCAATCGCTCTATGACGCGGTTGACGCCTCTATCACTGATCCCAAAGAGCGCGCAGCAGCAGCTTGGACTGCCTTTGCCGCAGATCCATCCGGCACCGGACCGTTCGAAGGCGACCGTCTGGTTCCGCGCGAACGTTTCGAGATGGTGAAGAACGAGAACTACTGGGATTCGGCACGTACTCCGACGATTGATCGGGTCGTCCTGATCCCGCTGCCTGATGCCAATGCACGCACCGCCGCATTGTTGTCGGGGCAGGTGGACTGGATCGAAGCTCCGGCTCCGGACGCGATCCCGCGGATCCAGTCTCAAGGCAATGTCGTCTATTCCAACCCTCAGCCGCATGTGTGGCCTTGGCAGTTGTCGTTCCACGAAGGCTCTCCTTGGCTGGACAAGCGGGTGCGCCATGCTGCCAACCTCTGTGTGAACCGCGAAGAACTGCAGATTCTGCTGGGCGGCTACATGGGTATTCCCAAAGGATCGGTCGAACCTGGTCACCCATGGTGGGGTAAAGGCTTCGGTCACCATGAAGGGCTGGGTCAGGAACCTTTGCAACCGCCGCGCGCGTTTGACGATCAGGCGATCCGCAGTGCCCAGTTCCTCGACGCCCAGCAGTGAGATGATATCGCTCAACTCGCGGAACCGCGCCAGTGACTGGCGCACGGCCTCCGCCGTCTGATAGTGTTCCTCGCCCACCACCAGCGGATCAAGAAGCATCGAAGACGAGGCCAGCGGGTCAATCGCGGGATAGAACCCTTCGGCTGCCTGCGCGCGGGACAAGACGATCACGCAATCCATGTGGCTTGAGATCGTCGTGACCGCAGGGTCGGTGAAATCGTCGGCCGGGACATAGACTGCCTGAATGGCCGTCACCGCAGATCCGGCGACCGAAGCAATCCGTTCCTGCAGGCCCGCCACTTCGGCTGCCAGTGTCGGCTGATATCCCACGCGTGATGGAAGGCGACCAAGCAAGCTGGATACCTCGGCCCCCGCCTGCACGAAACGGAACACGTTATCCATCAACAGCAGGACGTTCTTATGTTTCTGATCGCGAAAGTATTCCGAGATGGTCAAGGCCGTGAGAGGTGCCCGCCAACGTGCTCCGGGTGGCTCGTTCATCTGGCCATACACCAGAACCGTGCGCTCCAGCACGCCCGAGGCCTGCATTTCGGTCAACAACTCATGCCCTTCGCGTGAGCGTTCTCCCACGCCCGCGAAGACCGAGATGCCTTCGTATTTTTCGACCACGGCGCGGATCAGTTCCATCACCAGAACGGTCTTTCCCACTCCGGCACCGCCGAACATCGCAGCCTTGCCACCCTGGGCCATGGGTGTGAGAAGGTCGATGACCTTGATCCCCGTCTCGAACACATCGGTAGTCCGGGTCTGGGATTTCAAGACCGGCGGCAGCGCGTGAATCGATCTGCGCGGTGTTTCCCTTGGCAGGTCTGGTCCGTCGTCCTTCGTCTCCCCGACGACATCCAGCAGGCGGCCCAGTACCCCATTGCCAACCGGTACGCAGACTTGCCCGCCAGTCGCGCGGACGGCTACGCCGCGCGCAAGCCCCGCGGTTGATTGAAAGGCAACCGCGCGCACGGTAGTCTGGTCAAGATGGCTGTGGACTTCGAGAATGAGGTTTTTAGCTCCATCCCATTGCACGATCAGGGCCGAGTTGATCGGTGGCAGGTCCGAGCTTTCAAAGACCACATCCACAAC
>NZ_JBASXK010000041.1:0-6737 GCF_049276915.1 Aestuariivita sp.
GGGACAAGCGGTTGTCGGTGGTAAAGGTAAGATCACCCGAGATATCGGCCACGCGGCCCAATCCTGCAGGGGGACCAACATCGCCGAACCCAAGCCCCGACAAAAACGCCGCAGTATCTCGGGTTTGGACGTCAATGCGCCCTGCCGCCTCTCCAGACGTGCTGGCACGCCCGTCAAAGGAGAAATTCCCGCCCGACGTGTCACCTGAAACAACCACAGGCACCACTGCCCCCTCAAGGAAGGCGGCGAAACTGCCGATTTCGCCCTTCAGGTTCAGCGCTGCGGTTGCATATGTGAAACCTAGCTGAAATGCCGCACTGCCTGCAGGATCAGGCCAGTCCAACCTCGCATCCAGATCAGACAGCTTCAGGGGCGATGCACCGGCGGCGGCATAAGTCAGGGTCGCATCGTTCAGGCTCAACCGTTCCAGCGAGAACTGACGGGTGCTGGCCTGCGCTGCCTGAGCGTCGCTGGTTGTCGCGCCCTGTGCAGGCACCTCAAACTCCCAGTTGCCGCGCCCATCTGCGCGGGTCGCAAGCCGCACCACCGGGCTTTGTGCTTCGATATGCTTGATACGGATATCTCCGCCCAACAAGGCGCGTGCATCCACTCCGATCGAAAGCCCATCGGCGGACATCATCGGCTGATCACCGGCCCAATCAGCATTGGACAGCGTCACCGGTCCCGTTGTGACCCCAAGAACCGGCCAGATGCTCAGCGAAACCTCGTCAGAGACCGTCAGTTCCCTGCCCGTCTGCGCGCGCAGTTGATCGCTGGCAATGGCCGCGATCCGTTCTTTTGGCAGGAAAAAAACCGCGCCTATCGCAAAGGCAAGCAGCACCAAGACAAGGCCCAGCAGGCGAAACATCCAACGCATTCTGCTCATGCTCCGTAGTTTTGAGATCAGCTTAGCGCAGTTGCCGTGTCACGCAATGCTTGCCTGCTCTGGGCAGATGGCTGCGCTTGGCCTATATGCGGGCGAATGAGCACAAATCCACCGAATCTCCGGCCAGACCTGGCCCCCGCTGCCCGCCTGAGCGATGACCGCCGCGCGGGCCAGCCAACTATTGGCATGGTGTCGCTTGGATGCCCCAAAGCATTGGTGGACAGCGAGCGGATCCTGACCCGGCTACGTGCCGAAGGATACGGTATCTCGCCGGATTACGCGGGTGCCGATGCGGTGATCGTGAATACCTGTGGATTTTTGGACAGCGCCAAGGCCGAAAGCCTGGAAGCAATCGGCGAAGCCCTTGATGAGAACGGAAAAGTCATCGTCACCGGATGTCTGGGGGCAGAACCGGAATACATCACCGGGGTCCATCCCCGCGTCCTGGCCGTGACCGGCCCGCATCAATATGAGCAGGTGCTGGATGCGGTCCACAATGCCGTTCCGCCTTCCCCTGATCCGTTCATCGACCTGTTGCCTGCAACAGGCGTGTCCCTCACGCCGCGCCACTATTCCTATCTCAAGATTTCCGAGGGCTGTAACCACAAGTGCAAGTTCTGCATCATCCCGGATATGCGTGGACGGCTCGCCTCTCGCCCGGCCCATGCAATTCTGCGTGAAGCCGACAAACTGGCGACTGCCGGAGTGCGCGAACTTCTGGTGATAAGTCAGGACACGTCGGCCTATGGGCTGGATCGCAAACATGATCTGAACCCATGGAAAGATGGCGAGGTGCGCAGCCATATCCTCGATCTGTCTCGGGAATTGGGGCGTTTGGGGGTCTGGGTGCGTTTGCACTATGTCTATCCTTATCCGCATGTGCGCGATCTGGTGCCACTGATGGCAGATCCCGAAAACGGCTTGCTGCCCTATCTGGACATCCCTTTTCAGCATGCTCATCCCGATGTCCTGCGGCGCATGGCGCGGCCGGCGGCAGCGGCGCGCACACTTGACGAGATTGCCGCCTGGCGCGCCACGTGCCCCGACATAACGTTGCGATCAACCTTCATCGTCGGCTATCCCGGCGAGACCGAGGCAGAGTTCCGGACGCTTCTGGACTGGATGGACGAAGCGCAGCTCGATCGGGTTGGTTGCTTCAAATACGAGAACGTTGCAGGCGCGCGCTCGAATACGCTGCCTGACCATGTGCCAGATGAGATCAAGCAGGATCGCTGGGAGCGATTCATGGCCAAAGCGCAGGTGATTTCAGAAGCCAAACTGCAAGCCAAGGTCGGTCGCACGCTTCAAGTCATCGTGGACGAGGTCGACGATGAGGCCGCGACCTGCCGCACCATGGCAGATGCGCCCGAGATCGATGGAAACCTCTTCATCGACGACGGCTTTGAAGGTCTGGCACCCGGCGATATCGTAACGGTGATGGTCGAAGAAGCTGGCGAATATGACCTGTGGGGAAAACGCGTCTGATCCGGGCGGAACCGGCGATTTTCAAAAAATCGCCTAGCCGGCCAGTTTCAACGCAAGCTCCCAGGCGACAGGATCGACAGAGACCGGGTCCGACAGGACACGACCCTGGCCCGGCATCCGCGCGCCTGCATCTTCGCCGACCGCGTCAGCAACTTTCGCCACGGTTTCATGGAACGCCGGGGCTGTGCTGGGATCCATCAACAGGTAGAGCTGGCCCAAATCATGGGGCCGACCCTCGGGCGCTTTCAAAGGCTTGACCTCGCGGGAGGTCACGCTGCCTGTAAGTCCTGCCACGAGGAGTTCGGCCATCAGGCCAAACCCCCACCCCTTATAGCCGCCCATGGATACCAGCGAACCACCCAAGGCGGCTTCGGGGTCTGTGGTCGGCACGCCCGCCGCATCCACGGCCCAACCCTCAGGAATGCGCTCCCCTGCCGCTTTGGCCATAGTGATTTTGCCAAGGGCAACCGTCGTGGTGGATTGGTCAAACTGCATCGCGATTCCGCCCTTTCCGTCAGGCACGGAAAAGGCGATCGGGTTGGTGCCGATCACCCGCGTCTTGCCCCCAGGAGGGGCCACGATGGGCGATGCATTGGTCATGCCCAGGCCAATCATCCCCGCGCGTGCGATCTGGCCGGTGAAAAAACCAAGCGAGGTGCAGGTATGCGTGTGCCCCACCGCAAGCTGAGCGGTCCCGCACTCACGCGCCGCCTCGATGGCTGTGTTCAACCCGCGCAGGAAGGCCGCCTGCGCAAAACCCAGTTTTCCGTCCACCCGCACCAGACCGGGGCGAGGACGACTAACCTCGGGTTCGACCTTGCCAAGCACGCGGCCTGAGCGCAGTTGCAGACAATAGCTTTCAAGATAATACAGACCGCAGATACGATTGCCGGTGGCCTCAGCTTCGGTCACGGCATCCGCAACCACATCCGCAACCCAGTCCGCCGCGCCATGCGCACGCAACGCCTGCGCCGTTACGGAATGTATCTCGGCCTGTGTAATCTGTGTCATGTCAACTGTCTTCGCTCAGGCGTCCCGCAGCGAGGCGTACGGTGCGATCCATACGTGCGGCCAATGCCATGTTATGCGTGGCAATTAACGCAGACAGACCGGTACCCGCCACCAGCTCCATCAGCGTCTCGAAAACCTGATCCGAGGTCGCCGGATCCAGATTGCCCGTCGGTTCATCCGCCAGCAATAATCGCGGAACATTGGCCATCGCCCGGCAAAAGGCCACCCGTTGCTGTTCACCGCCCGACAGGGCAGCGGGACGGTTTCCGGCGCGATCGGACAGCCCGACACGTTTCAAAAGCTCCTGCGCCCGTGCGGCCGCTTCGGCGCGCGCAACACCATTCGCCAATTGCGGAATGAGGACATTCTCAGCCGCCGAGAACTCTGGCAGGAGGTGGTGAAACTGATACACGAACCCCACCTGGGCGCGCCGGGTCGCTGTGCGCACCTGGTCACTGGTGCCCGTAAGCCTTTGGCCGGAAATCTCGACACTCCCTTCATCCGGTGTGTCAAGAAGACCGGCTATGTGCAGCAGCGTCGACTTTCCGGCACCGGATGGTGCGACAAGGGCAACGACTTCTCCGGCACCGATCGTCAGATCGACTCCGCGCAGCACTGTGACCTCACCGGGCTGTCCGCGATTGTAGGTCTTGGTGATCCCGCTCAGCTTCAGCGCCGCCTCATTCATAGCGCAAAGCCTCGACCGGGTTCAGCCTGGCCGCTCGGCGGGCCGGGAAGATTGTCACGATGAACGACAGGCCCAGGGACAATCCAACGGCCGACAAGACATCGCCAAGGTGGAGTTCAGCCGGCAATTGATAAAGGCCCCTGATCGACGGGTCCCACACACCTCCGCCCATCGCGTAATTCACGAAGGAAAAGATCGGGTCGATGTAAATGGCAAACAGGCTCCCAAGGATCACCCCGAAGACAGTTCCAATGATGCCGGTAAATGCGCCGCAGATGAAAAACACCCGCAAAATCGATCCCTGAGACAGGCCGATTGTCCGCAAGATGCCGATGTCGCGCCCCTTGTTCTTGACCAGCATGATCAAGCCCGAAACGATATTCATCGCCGCAATCAGCACGAGGATCGACAAGATGATGAACATCACGTTGTCCTCGACCTCCAGCGCTCTGAGAAATCCGCCGGATGCGTCGCGCCATGTCCAGACCTGTGTCCCATCTCCTGCCGCTTGCATCAGCGGTATGATCAGGCGGTCAATCTGCTCGGGCACTGTGACCATGACCTCCAACTCATCCGCCGCGCCGTCCCGGTTGAAGAAGGCCTGCGCTTCGGAAAACGGCAGATAGGCGCGCGTTCGGTCAATGTCGTATCGACCGGCAGAGAAAATATAGACCACCTCATAGGCGTTGATCCGCGGGCTCGTTCCCAGAGCCGTGCGCACCCCATTGGGCGAGATCAGCTTGACGCGATCCCCGACCTGCGCTCCGATTTCGCGGGCTACGCCGGATCCAAGGGCGATACCCTCTTGAAATCGCGCAATATCCCCTTGGCTTGTCTCGGGGTTGGCGATGCCCGGCAGGGTGAGGAGGTCCTCAGGCTTGATCCCATAGACCTCAACACCCGAGTTGCGGCTGCGCATATTGACCATGACCTGCCCACGCACCAGGGGCGCGGCACGGGTTACCCCCGGAACGGACGCGACACGCGCGGCCATCTCGTCATAATCGGTAATGGTTCGTTCGATCTGTCCCCCGGCGGTGATCTGGCCGGCATTGTAGATCGTCACATGCGCATTGGCACCGAGGATCGTATCAACGAATTCAGCGCGAAATCCCGAGCGCACCGCCAAAGTCGCGATCAAAGCGAAGACGGCCAGTGTAATCCCGATCAGGCTGATCCAGGTCATCACGCTTACGCCGCCTTCGGCGCGGCGTGCGCGCAGATATCGCCAGGCGATCATCCACTCAAAGGCTGCAAAGGGTGGTGGCTGATTGGCCATGGTAAGTCCTGCTGGGATGAATTGGACGGACAGTGCGAATTTGCCCCGTCCGCGTCAAGCTGCGGTCGAGCGGATCAGAGCGGCTTCGTGGGCTTTGGCAACTTTACGCGCGGTCGGCCAATCGCAGGTTTCTGATTGATCAAGCTCGGGAAAAATGGACAAGATCTCGGCGCGGACGTCCGGATCCGTCTCCATCACGAAATCGCCGGGGTGGAAGCTTTCGGTGGCGATGCCTTCCGCAAATATGATTTCGTGGCGATCAAACAGAAGATGGATGTAATCGACCGAGCGTCTTGGAGTGGAATGGATCGTGTCACCATTGACCAGATGCTTGGCAGCCACCAACACCTCTTCTTCGCCGAAAAGAAGTTCCGCCTGCCAACCGGTCAGCAACATGCGATGCTGGGGCGAAACCAGCAGATCGCGCTCATTTCCCAACGCGCCTGCACGAATGCGAATGGGGGCCAACTTGCCGCGCGCTGTCACCGTACGTCGACCAATCCAACGCAGCGGTTGCATCCCGGTGTCCTGCGTTGCGATCAGGTCTCCCACCCGGAGCGTTTCAACCGCGCGCGCACCCCATCGCGTCTCGATAAGCGTGCCCGGCGTAAAGCAAGGGACCACTTCCATCTGTGCCGGGGTGACATCGGTCTCGGTAAGAACAAAGGTCGTGTCGACCAGAGTTCCGTTCACCAGCGTCTGTCCGTCAATGGGCGAAAAGACCTCTTGCCCGTTGGCCAGGTAGAATGTCACACCGACATAGGTGATCTGGGTTCCATCAGCGGTCTCGATCGTGACTGTGTCACCGGGATAGACCTGACGGATATCAATGTTTTGAATCCGGTCGCCGCCAGACCGCGATATCAGACCGTTGTCGTTTCGATCGGTCACTGTGAGGGTCACAGTCGTCAGAAACGTCCCATCCGGCGGAGGGTTCGCCGGGTCCATAACATAGAAAATATCCTGAAAAGACGTGGGCACGTCTTTTGCTCCTTATCCTGCCTCAAAGGGGTCCGGATCATTAACGCCCAGATCGCCCATGGTCTCTAGACGTAGTCAAATGAGGCAAGTTTGTGAATAGACTTTGTTTTTCGCCATCCGCTTGAGGCTGAATCTGCGACTTGCGCGCAACGAATGAAACGGTCGACTCAAGATGCCATTTTGCAAGAATAAGCTTAAAACCAACCCTGAATCGCACGACGTCGTGCAAGCACAGAGCCAAAACCTATAAGACGAGATCTCAAAGGGAAATTTTCGCAGGATGATTGGCCGCGACACGCTTTCGTCATGGAATTGCCGCAATCTGATAGGCCTGCGTGAAAACCGCGCGAAACGACGGCAGCTGGATGCGCCGCCCGTGCAGCGTATCCAGCTTGTTGGCTTTCAAC
>NZ_JBASXK010000042.1:0-33376 GCF_049276915.1 Aestuariivita sp.
CCACGAAGCTCCGCAACCCGCCCCTTTCGGTCAAAGGCCGCCCGCGCCAGCGTGACGTCATGGCGCTCCAGGCCGACATGCGCCGACACCAGGGCCGCGCGCTCCGTTTACCGGCGGGTCACAACTCGACCGCGCGCGCCGTTAACCCGGCCACACCATGCAAAACGTATGTACGGCCTGTGTACGGCCTGTGTACGCGGATCACACGGCGCAAACCGCGCCCAGACAGGCGTTAACCCTGTATTTGCGGGCCCCGGCGCGGCTTTGTCCCGCCGCGCGTTGCACCCCCGGCGTGCGCCCGCTACACCTCCTGTTAAGGAGACGGTCATGAAAACAGCCCTCGTCACAGGTGCCAATCGCGGCATCGGCTATGCCATCGCCAAAGGCCTGCGCGCCGATCACCGCGTCATCATCGGCGCGCGCGATCCAAAGGCCGGGCGCGCAGCGGCGCAGGAACTGGATTGCGACTGGGTCCATCTCGACCTCGAAGACCCCGACACTTTCGCCCCCGCGCTGACCAAGGCAGATGGTGTGGACGTGCTGATCAACAACGCAGGCGTTCTGATCGAAACCTCGCTGATGGAAAACCCGCAAGGCTTTGAAACCTCCCTGCAGGTCATGCTCCATGGCCCCTATCATCTGATCGGAGCCTGCCGGCTGCACATGGAGGCAATGGGGTGGGGACGCATCGTCAATGTCTCATCCGACTGGGGCAGTTTCGCCAGCGGGCTCGAAGGCCCGGGCGCTTACGGCGTGGCCAAAGCCGCGCTCAACGCGCTCACCCACGCCCTGCCGCGCGACCTGCCGCCCTTCATCAAGGTCAACGCCATGTGCCCGGGCTGGGTCAATACCCGCATGGGCGGTTCCCTGGCCCCGCGCACGCCTGAAGAGGGCGCTGACACGGCCCTCTGGCTTGCCCGCCTGCCCGAAGACGGCCCCACCGGCCGCTTCTTCCGCGACCGCGAACCGCTGGCATGGTAGGCCCCGTCAAGGAGACACAGGCGATGATCGCGGGCATGAATGCCACCCGCATGCCGGGCCTGTTCGTGTTCTGCGCCACCACGGATCCAGCTCAGGCCGCACGGCTTGCCCCGCAGGCGCTGGCCACCTGTCGCGAGGCCGAGGGGCTGTCCCTCATCCTGCCCGTGGAACAGGCCGAAACCGAAGGTTTTGACACCAGCCTGCCCATGGTGCGGATCACCCTGCAGGTGCATTCCGCGCTGGATGGTGTCGGCCTCACCGCCGCCGTCGCCACGGCATTGGCCGAGGCCGGCATTCCCTGCAACATGGTGGCCGGATATCATCACGATCACGCCTTCGTTCCCGCACCACAGGCCGATGCGGCCCTGGCGATCCTGCGGCTGCGCGCGGCACAAGGCTGATCCGGCACGGCTTGCACCTGCCGCGCGCGCACGACACTCTGCGGGCCAGATCAAAGACAGGTGGTACATGATTCCCGTCCGCGGATTTTGCGATCAAAAAGTGGCGGTTCTGGGCCTTGGCCGCTCGGGCATTACGGCTGCGCGGGCTCTGGAATCGGGCGGCGCGACACCGCTGCTCTGGGACGACAGCGCCGAAGCGCGCGCGCGCGCCGAAGACCAGGGCTTCAGCCTGCGAGACCTGCGCAAACAGGGGGCTTTTGACGATATCGCCGCCCTGATCACCTCGCCTGGCATTCCCAACCTCTACCCCAGCCCCAACCCGGTGATCGCGGCGGCTCTGCATGCAGGCGTACCGGTCGACAACGATATCGGGCTGTTCTTTCGCTCTCTGGCCACGCCCGAGTGGGAAAATTTCGACACCCCGCCACGGGTGATTGCGGTCACCGGATCGAATGGCAAATCCACCACCTCAGCCCTGCTGCACCACATTTTCCAGCAGGCCGGGAAACCGTCGCAACTGGCTGGCAACATCGGCCGTGGCGTGCTGGATCTCGACCCGCCGCAAGACGGGGCGGTCATCGTGCTGGAACTGTCCAGCTACCAGATCGAACTGGCCCGTTCGCTCACGCCGGATGTGGCGGTGTTCACCAATCTGTCCCCCGATCATCTGGATCGCCACGGCGGCATGGGGGGCTATTTCGCCGCCAAACGCCGTCTTTTTGCCGAAGGCGGGCCGGACCGCGCGGTGATCGGCGTGGATGAGCCCGAGGGGCTTTTTCTGGCAGGTCAACTTTCCGAAGGGGCGGGGGATGACCGGGTGATCCGCATCTCTGTGCAGCATAAACTTTCCGGGCCGGGCTGGAACGTCTTTGCCCGCAAAGGCTTCCTGTCCGAACAGCGCAAAGGCCGCCAGACCGGCTCCATCGATCTGCGCGATATCGCGGGCCTGCCCGGCAGTCACAACCACCAGAACGCCTGCGCCGCCTATGCGGCTGCGCGCAGTCTTGGCCTTGCGCCCCGAGTGATCGAGGCCTCCCTGCGCAGCTTTGCCGGCCTTCCGCATCGCAGCCAACTCATCGCCGAGGCCAATGGCATCAGATATGTCAATGACAGCAAGGCCACCAACACCGACAGCGCCGCCAAGGCTCTCGCGGCCTTTTCCAACATCCGTTGGATCTGCGGCGGGCTGGAAAAGGAAGGCGGCCTCGGCGACCTGAGCGCGGCGACCGGCAGTGTCAAAAAGGCCTATGTCATCGGGCGAGACGCGGCCGGATTTGCGATGCAACTCAATGTCGAGGCCGAGATCTGCACCACCATGGCCGATGCCGTCGCCGCCGCGATGCGCGAGGCAGAGCCCGGCGACACGGTACTGCTTGCACCGGCGGCGGCCAGTTTCGATCAATATGACAATTTCGAGCAGCGCGGCGATGACTTCACCAACCAGGTGCGCAGCCGACTGACGTCATGAGCGTGGCCGCTGTTGCATTCGGGTATTTGCCACCAGAAAGAAGCGGAACCGCTTCAGGCGTCTTTCTGGTCTGAATTACCCCTGCCGGAGGCAGATTGAATGGAATGCGCCGCAGGCGCTCAGGTTCCTTGCGCAGCGGCAATGGCCTTGCCCGCGGCATGGCCGGATGCCCAGGCCCATTGGAAGTTGTATCCGCCAAGCCAGCCGGTGACATCGATCGCCTCTCCGATGGCATAGAATCCGGCCACCGTGCTGCATTCCATGGTGGTCGAGGAAAACCCATCCGTTGCAATCCCGCCCAGGGTCACTTCGGCGGTGCGATACCCTTCCGAGCCCGAGGGGATCAGCGGCCAGTCGCCCAGGGCCGCGCAAATCTCGGCAAGGCGCGCGTCGGAGTGATCAGCAAGCCGTCCTGAAAGCCCGAGTTGGGGTGCCAGATACTCCACCAGTCGCGCGGGCAGATGTTGGCAGAGCGCGGTCGTGATCTGGACCCGCCCGGCGGTTTGGCGCGCCTGTCTGAGCGCCTCCATCACCGGGCTGTCCGGTGCCAGATCGATGCGGATATCCTCGCCCTCGCGCCAATATGAGGAGATCTGCAGGATCGCGGGCCCGGACAGGCCGCGATGGGTGAACAGCAGGCCTTCCAGGAAGGCGGCCTTGCCGTTGCTGACGCGCGCCGGGATCGACACCCCTGCCAAGGGTGCAAACCGCCCCTCGGGAAAGGTCAGCGGCACAAGCGCGGGGCGGGTCTCGGTCACCGCCAGATCAAACTGGCGCGCCACGTCATAGGCAAACCCGCTCGCGCCCATCTTGGGAATGGACTTGCCCCCCGTGGCCAGCACCAATGCGCGGCAGATCAGCGCGTGGCGCACCCCTTCGCGCTCGACCTGAAGCGTGAATCCGCCATCGCGATGGGCCAGTTCCACCACTTGTGTCCTGAGCCAGAGCGTGGCCTGTGCGCGTTCCATTTCGGCCACCAGCATGGCGACGATCTGGGTGGATCTGTCATCGCAGAACAGCTGTCCCAGCGTCTTTTCATGCCAGGCGATCCCGTATCTGTTCACCAGGTCAATGAAATCCCATTGGGTATAGCGCGCCAGCGCCGATTTGGGGAAATGGGGGTTATGGGACAGGAAATTTTCGGCCTCGGTATAGAGGTTGGTAAAGTTGCACCGCCCGCCGCCGGAAATACGGATCTTTTCTCCCGGTGCCCGGGCGTGATCGATCACCAGGGTGCGCCCGCCCGCGTGGGCTGCGCACATCAGGCCGGCGGCTCCGGCACCCAGGATGATCGTATCGAACCGCATGCAGTGCGGGGTGGCGCGAAATGCGTCCAATGGCAAGCGGATAAGGCTGGCATGAGACTGGATTTCGCGCTAAACTGGTTCGATAGACCCCATGAATGGGGCGAGCAGAGGCAGATAATCAGGCGGTGATCCATGACGGAAATGGTCTATGGGGCGGTGCCCGCGCAAGGCGGGGAACCTATCCTACCCAAATGGTGGCGGACGATCGACAAGTGGACGATCTCCTGTGTCCTGATCCTGTTTGCCATTGGACTTCTGCTTGGTTTCGCGGCCTCTCCGCCGCTTGCCGAACGCAACGGCCATAGCCCGTTCCACTATGTCGAGCGTCAGGCGCTGTTTGGCGGGCTGGCGTTGATCGCCATGATCATCACCTCGATGATGTCGCCCACATTGGTGCGCCGCCTTGCGGTTCTGGGCTTTCTGGTGGCTTTCGTCGCCCTGGCGCTGTTGCCTTTTTTCGGCACGGATTTCGGCAAAGGTGCCGTGCGCTGGTATTCCATGGGCTTTGCCTCGGTGCAGCCATCGGAATTTCTCAAGCCGGGTTTCGTGGTCGTGACCGCCTGGATGATCGCGGCAAGCCAGCAGATCAACGGTCCTCCCGGTACCGCCTGGAGCTTTGCCCTGTGTATCTCCATCGTTCTGATGCTTGCGCTGCAGCCGGATTTCGGTCAGGCCAGCCTGGTGCTTTTCGGCTGGGGTGTGATGTATTTCGTGGCCGGGGCTCCCATGCTCTTGCTGGTGATCATGGCCGGCATGGTGGTTCTGGCGGGCTCTCTGGCCTATGCCAATTCCGAGCATTTCGCCCGCCGCATTGACGGGTTTCTCAACCCCGAAGTCGATCCCACGACCCAGCTTGGCTATGCCACCAATGCGATCCGCGAGGGGGGGCTGCTGGGTGTCGGCGTGGGCGAGGGCGAGGTGAAATGGTCGCTGCCGGATGCCCATACGGATTTCATCATCGCGGTTGCGGCCGAAGAATACGGGCTGATCCTGGTGCTGATCATCATCGGGCTTTACGCCTCTGTCGTGGTGCGCTCGCTGTTGCGGCTGATGCGTGAACGCGATCCCTTCGTGCGCCTTGCCGGAGCCGGTCTGGCCTGCATGTTCGGCGTTCAGGCGATGATCAACATGGGTGTTGCGGTGCGCCTCTTGCCTGCCAAGGGCATGACCTTGCCTTTCGTGAGCTACGGTGGCTCGTCGTTGATTGCCGGCGGTATTGCTGTCGGGATGCTCCTTGCCTTCACGCGGACACGTCCGCAGGGCGAAATCGGAGATATCCTGCGCGGCAGGGCAAGATGAGCCGACAGCGCCTCTGCTTGATCGCGGCCGGTGGTACCGGGGGGCACATGTTTCCCGCGCAATCCCTGGCCGAGACTCTTCTGAACCGCGGCTGGCGCGTCAAGCTGTCCACCGATCCGCGCGGTGCGCGCTATACGGGCGGGTTTCCCCATTCGACCGAGATCACCCAGGTGTCCTCGGCCACCTTCGCGCGCGGCGGCCTTGTGGCAAAGGCGATGGTCCTGCCGCGTCTGTTGTCCGGCATCATCGCGGCACGCCGGGCCATGCGCAAGGATCGCCCGGATGTGGTGATCGGCTTTGGCGGATACCCGGCGATCCCGGCGATGGGGGCGGCGGTCTCGCTGGGGCTGCCGCGCATGATCCATGAACAAAACGGTGTTCTGGGTCGCGTCAACCAGCTGTTTGCGCCGCGCGTCGCCAAGGTGGCTTGCGGTGTCTGGCCAACCGAATTGCCTGCGGGCGCGCGGGCGGTGCACACTGGAAATCCGGTGCGTGCCGCGGTTCTGGCCCGGGCCGGAGCGCCCTATATCCCGCCCGGCGATTATCCGATGCAAATCCTGGTGATGGGCGGCAGTCAGGGCGCGCGCATCCTGTCGGATGTGGTGCCTCAGGCGATTGCCGATCTGCCGGGGCCGCTCTTGTCCAATCTGCGCGTCAGCCACCAGGCCCGCGATGAAGACGCCGAGCGCGTCACCGCCTTTTACGCCCAGCACGGAATCAAGGCCAATGTGCAGCCCTTCTTTCAGGATGCCCCGCGCCTGATGAGCGAAGCACAGCTGATCATCTCGCGCGCGGGCGCTTCCTCGATCGCGGATATCACGGTCATCGGACGCCCTGCGATCCTTGTGCCTTTCGCGGCCGCCGCCGGAGATCACCAGAGCGCCAATGCACGCGGACTTGTCGAGGCCGGAGCGGCGATCCTGATCCCCGAGAACCGGCTGGACCCGGCCACGTTGAACGCGCAGATCGTCTCGGTTCTCACCCATCCGGAAGCGGCGGTGCAGATGGCCCATGCGGCCCTTGCTGCCGGCAAGCCGGATGCCGCCGCTGAACTGGCCGATCTGGTTGAAAACCTTGCACAGACAAAGGAAGCCTCATGAGCCCCGCCACGAAACTGCCCGGCGATGTCGGCCCCATTCATTTCGTCGGGATCGGCGGGATCGGCATGTCCGGCATTGCCGAAGTGTTGCTCAACCATGGCTATGTGGTGCAGGGGTCTGATCTCAAACGCTCCAAGATCACCGACCGGCTGGAAAAACTGGGCGCGCTGGTCTTCGAGGGCCAGAGTGCCGCCAATCTGGAGCATGCCGAGGTCGTTGTGATCTCTTCGGCGATCAAGCCGGGTAATCCCGAACTGGACGAAGCGCGCCGTCGCGGCCTGCCGGTCGTGCGCCGGGCCGAGATGCTGGCCGAACTGATGCGCCTCAAGTCCAACATCGCCGTGGCCGGCACCCACGGCAAGACCACGACGACCACCATGGTGGCCACGCTGCTGGATGCGGGCAAATTCGACCCCACGGTGGTGAATGGCGGGGTCATTCACGCCTATGGCTCGAATGCGCGCATGGGGCAGGGGGAATGGATGGTGGTCGAGGCCGATGAAAGCGACGGCACGTTCAACCGGCTGCCCGCCACCATCGCCATCGTCACCAATATTGACCCCGAACATATGGAGCATTGGGGCACCGAAGCCGCCCTGCACAAGGGGTTTCTGGATTTCGTTTCGAACATTCCGTTCTACGGTCTGGCGGTCTGCTGCACCGATGATCCGGATGTGCAGACGCTGGTGGGCAAGATCACCGACCGGCGCGTGATCACCTATGGGTTCAACGCGCAGGCCGATGTGCGCGCCGTGAACCTCAGCTACAAGAAGGGTGTTGCGCATTTCGATATTGCGCTGCAGGCCGAAGAGATGGTGATCACCGGCTGCACCTTGCCCATGCCGGGCGATCACAACGTGTCAAACGCGCTTTCTGCCGTGGCCGTGGCGCGCCACCTTGGCATGCACACGGAAGAAATCCGCGAGGCGCTGGCCAATTTCGGCGGGGTGAACCGCCGCTTCACCAAAGTGGGCGAAGTCGACGGAGTAACGATCATCGACGATTACGGCCATCACCCGGTTGAAATCGCCGCTGTCCTGAAAGCAGCCCGTCAGGCCTGCGAAGGCCGCGTGATCGCGATCCATCAGCCGCATCGCTATTCGCGTCTTTCCAACCTGTTTGAGGATTTCTGCGCCTGTTTCAACGAAGCTGACGTCGTCGGTATCGCCGAGGTCTTCGCTGCCGGTGAAGAGCCGATCCCCGGAGCCTCACGCGATGATCTGGTGGCGGGTCTGGTGCGTCACGGTCACCGCGACGCCCATGCGATCCAGAACGAAGACGACCTTCTCGCGCTTGTGCGCGCCGAGACCAAACCGGGCGACATGGTGGTCTGCCTCGGGGCAGGGACGATCAGCGCCTGGGCCAATGCTCTGCCTGCAAGGCTGAAGGGCTGAGACGATGACCACCACCCTCCAACGCCGCATCGGTCTGCCCTTGCTGACCGCCTATGGTGTGGGGGTTATGGTCGGTGCCGGGATCTACGTGCTGACCGGTGCCGCGGCTGGCGCTGCGGGCATATGGGCCCCGCTGGCCTTTCTTCTGGCCGCAGTGATCGCGGTGCCCTCGGCGCTGTCGTTTTCCGAACTCAGCGCCCGTATCCCCGAAGCCGCGGGCGACAGTTCCTATATCGAGGTCGGATTGAACCTGCACTGGCTTGCGGTGATTGTCGGTGCAATCAACGTGGCCGCGGGTATCGTGGCCGGTGCCGCGGTGCTGCGCGGCGGTGTCGGATACCTGCTGTCCATCGTGGACATGCCCTTCACCTGGACCGTGGTGGTCGCCGGAGCCGGGCTGACGGTGATCGCGCTGATCGGCGTGCTGGAAAGCCTGGTCTTTGCCGCCGTGCTGACGGTGATCGAAGTGACTGGTCTTGTGCTGGTGATCTGGGCCGGCTTTTCGGCGGCCCCGGTGGCGGACTGGTCGATGCCGTTGCCGCAGATCGAATGGACCGGCCTGATTGCCGCCACGATTTTCGGATTTTTCGCCTTCATCGGCTTTGACGACATGGTCAACATGGCCGAAGAGGCGCGCGATCCCCAGCGCACCGTGCCCCGCGCGATCCTGCTGGCCTTGCTGATCACCGCGCTGCTTTATGCGCTGGTATCGCTTGCGGCGGTGCGCGCGGTCCCCCGCGACATTCTGGCCGCGTCCGAGCAACCTCTGGCTCTGGTCTGGCAGTCAGGCATGGGCACCAGTGCCGTCTTCCTGTCCGCGATCGCCGTCGCGGCGGCCCTGAACGGTGTGCTGGCGCAGATCGTCATGGCCAGCCGTGTTCTTTATGGTCTGGCCAAACGCTCGCCGGCTCTTCTGGCGTTTCGCCGGACGTCACAGAGGTTCGGAACTCCGGTTCTGGGCACCGTCTTGGTCGGAGCTCTGATCATCGGCTCTGCGCTGATCCTGCCGGTCGCACTCCTTGCCGAGATCGCCACGATGGCCCTCCTGATCGTGTTCGCCATCGTCAATATCTCGCTGATCGGCCTCAAACACGCCCAGCCACAGACGCCTTTCCGCATCCCCGGTTTCGTGCCCTGGCTGGGGGCGACGGCCTGTATCGGCACTTTCCTTGCCTCTCTTGCAGGAGGCATCGGATGAGCCTGAGCCTGTCCATCGCCATCGCCGCCATTTGGGTCCTGGCCTCGACCTGCGTGGCCTTTCTGCCCATGCGCCGCCAATACCTGCCCGGGGGCACGTTGATGCTGTCGGCCCCGCTGGTGATCTTGTTCATCGGCTATCAGCACGGCTGGATCTGGCTGGTGCCCGCATTTCTGGCCTTTGGGTCAATGTATCGAAACCCGTTGCGTTATTTCCTGAGAAAATGGCGTGGCCTTGAAGCCGAGAGGATCGAATGACCCTGTCCCTGATCCTTGCCGCCATCTGGGCGGTTCTTGCCAATGTGCTGGCCATGCTCCCCAGCAAGGACAATCACTGGAGACGCGCCTATATGCTGATCGCCCTCGGGGTTCCGATCCTGGGTTATGTCACCTATCAGAATGGCCCCTGGATCGGCTTGTTCGTCCTGCTGGCGGGCATGTCGATGCTGCGCTGGCCGGTGATCTATGCCGCGCGCTGGTTTGGCCGCACCTTTGGCGGGCGCGCGCAGTAGCTTCGCTTTCCCGTTTGGCCCTGATAAAGAAGCCACATGACTATACTTGCTTATGTTCTGCCGCTGATCTGCATCGCGATCGGCTATTATCTGGGCTACAATCTGGCCCTGCGCGGTCGCTTGCGCCCGATCGGTATCCTGTTTCTGCTGGCCGCGGCGGGCTTCTGGCTGTGTATCCAGCTGTCCGAAAGCAATCAGGGCATGGGAGGCGTCGGCTATCAGGTCGTGGCGCTGATGATCATTATGCCCGGGGCGGGGGGCCTCTTCATGGGTCTTGTCATCGGATGGGTGCGCCGCCGCCGCCACCTTCAGTCCCATGGCTGAGCGGATCCTGCCCGAAGTCCGGGGCCGCCTGACGCAGAACCGCGCGCTCAGCGATCTGACCTGGCTGCGCGTGGGTGGCCCGGCGGATTGGCTCTTTCAGCCGGCCGATATCGAGGATCTTGCAGGTTTCCTGAGCGCGCTTGATCCGGGTGTTGCCGTCTTTCCCATGGGCGTCGGCTCGAACCTGATCGTGCGCGATGGCGGTTTGCGCGCGGTGGTGATCCGCCTCGGGCGCGGCTTCAACCAGATCGAGGTTTCCGGCGACACCCTCACCGCCGGGGCTGCAGCCCTCGATGCCCATGTGGCGCGACAGGCCGCCGATGCAGGGCTTGATCTGACGTTTCTGCGCACCATTCCCGGCTCGATCGGTGGCGCGGTGCGGATGAATGCGGGCTGTTATGGCAGCTATATGGCAGATGTGTTCCAAAGCGCGCGCGCTGTCACCCGCTCGGGCGAGGTCTTGTCGCTGAGCGCAGAGGATCTCAACTTTCGCTATCGCCAGAGCGATCTGCCCGACCAGGCGGTGATAACCGATGTCACCCTGCGCGCCCCGAAGGGCGATATGGCCGAACTGCATGCCCGCATGGCCGATCAACTGGCCAAACGCGACGCCACCCAGCCCACCCGGGACCGCAGCGCCGGATCGACGTTCCGAAATCCCGCCGGTTTCAGCTCGACCGGGCGCGCCGATGACATACACGACCTCAAGGCCTGGAAGGTGATCGAGGATGCCGGTCTGCGTGGGCACCGCATCGGAGGTGCCCAGATGAGCGAAAAACACGCCAATTTCATGATCAACACCGGTGATGCAACCGCCGCTGACCTTGAACGTCTTGGCGAGGATGTGCGAAAAAAGGTTTACGATTCCAGTGGGATCACGCTAGAGTGGGAAATCATGCGCGTCGGCGAACCGGCGGCTGAATAAACACCCGGGCAGGGCGATAAACAGGCATATAAAAACCCGCCTCTGATCCGGATAACAAGGGCCGAAAAGGTCCGATGACATCGAGGCGGTTTCGTGGGGCAGTTCAGCGGTATCCACAAGGTTGCAGTATTGATGGGTGGCCCATCAGCCGAGCGTGAGGTGTCACTCTCGACCGGAAAAGGCTGTGTCGCGGCGCTGCGCTCGGAAGGCTATGAGGTGGTCGAAGTCGACCCCGGTGCCGATGTGGTCAGCCGCCTGATGGCCGAAGAGCCCGATGTCGTCTTCAACGCGCTTCATGGCCGCTGGGGCGAAGATGGCTGCATCCAGGGCCTGCTGGAATGGATGGGCCTTCCCTATACGCATTCCGGTGTGCTGTCCTCGGCTCTGGCCATGGACAAGCAACGCAGCAAGGACGTGTTTCGCGCCGTCGGCCTGCCGGTGGTGGACAGCGTTCTGGCCCCCCGTGATACGGTGCGCCAGCGCCATGTGATGGACCCACCCTATGTGGTCAAACCCAACAACGAGGGCTCATCCGTGGGCGTCTATCTCGTTCAGGAAGGTTCGAATGCACCGCCCGCCCTGTCCGATGACATGCCCGAGACTGTCATGGTCGAAGCCTTTGCGCCCGGACGCGAAATGACCACCACCGTCATGGGCGATCGCGCCCTGACCGTCACCGATATCCTGACCGATGGCTGGTATGATTACGACGCCAAGTACAAGGAAGGCGGATCGCGCCACGTGATCCCCGCCGATGTGCCCGCCGAGATCTTTGACGCCTGTTTGGACTATGCGTTGCGCGCCCATGTGGCGCTGGGCTGTCGCGGTCTCAGCCGCACCGATTTCCGCTGGGACGAAAGCCGCGGCCTTGAGGGGCTGATCCTGCTGGAAACCAACACGCAGCCGGGCATGACACCCACGTCGCTGTCCCCCGAACAGGCCCAGCATTGCGGGATCAGTTTCGGCCAACTCTGTCGCTGGATGGTGGAGGACGCTTCATGCGACCGCTGAAAGACGACACCATGCGCGCCGATCCGGCCCCGTCGCGGCTGAACTATCGCATGCAGCGCTGGCTGCTCACACCCGGCGTGCGCCTGTTGCTGCGCGCGGGCATTCCCTTTGCGCTGGTGTTCGGCGCGGCCACCGGATACCTCGCGGACGAGGGGCGGCGCGACGCGGTCAACATGGCCTTTGTCGACATGCGCCATTCCATCGAGCAACGCCCGGAATTCATGGTGAACCTGATGGCTGTTGACGGGGCCGGCGACTCTGTCGCCAGCGACATCCGCGAGTTCGTTCCGATCGATTTTCCGGTCAGCTCTTTTGATCTTGATCTCGAAACCATCCGCCAGACCATCA
Organism: Aestuariivita sp.; assembly: GCF_049276915.1. Taxonomy (NCBI): domain Bacteria; kingdom Pseudomonadati; phylum Pseudomonadota; class Alphaproteobacteria; order Rhodobacterales; family Paracoccaceae; genus Aestuariivita; species Aestuariivita sp. The sequence goes on from NZ_JBASXK010000042.1 coordinate 12,268, forward strand.
TCGGTCTTTACCCGGTCAAGGAGGCCAGCGTGCGCATCCGTCCCGGCGGCATCCTGCAGATCGACGTGATCGAGCGCGTGCCCGCTCTGGTCTGGCGCACCCGTGACTCGGTCGAGCTTCTGGACGAAACCGGCGCGCATGTCGGCTTTATCCAATCACGCGCCGAACGCCCGGACCTGCCGCTGATCGCGGGCGAGGGCGCGGATGAACATGTTCACGAGGCCACCCAGCTGTTTGCATCCGCCGCCCCCCTAGGCGACCGGCTGCGCGGATTGGTGCGCATCGGCGCGCGGCGCTGGGATGTCGTTCTTGACCGCGACCAGCGTATTCTTCTTCCTGTCAAGGATCCGGTGCAGGCGCTTGAGCGGGTCATCGCGCTCAGCGAAGCCGATGACATGCTTGAGCGGGACGTGACGGTGATCGACATGCGGCTCTCCCAGCGCCCGACCCTGCGGATGTCGGATGATGCTGTGAAGGAATGGTGGCAGATCCGCCAGATAAACGGGATCGGACAATGATCCGGACAACGAACAAAAAGACCATGGGCAGACACAGACAATGACAGATCTCTATACGTCCCAACGGGCCATGCGGCAGATGCGTAAACAGGCGTTGCAACGCGGTGTCGTGGCTATTCTGGATGTGGGCAGCTCGAAAATCGTCTGCCTGGTTTTGCGATTTGACGGCACAAGCCGCCTTGCCGATGACGGTGAGATCGGCTCTCTGGCGGGGCAATCGGGTTTTCGCGTCGTCGGAGCCGCGACCACACGCTCACGCGGGGTGCAGTTCGGCGAAGTCACCGCCATGCAGGAAACCGAACGCGCCATTCGCACCGCGCTGCAAGCGGCCCAGAAAATGGCCAGTATCCGCGTCGATCACGTGATCGCCTGTTTTTCCGGGGCCGAGCCGCGCTCTTATGGGCTGGATGCGCGTATCGAAGTCGAGGATCAGGTCGTCAGCGAGCAGGACATCGCCCGCGTTCTGGCCGATTGCGAAGTGCCCGAATATGGCGCTGGCCGCGAAGTGCTGCATGCCCAACCAGTGAATTTCGCGCTCGATCATCGCTCGGGCCTGGCGGATCCGCGTGGGCAGATCGGCTCGGATCTGTCGGTGGACATGCATATGCTCACGGTGGATGCGACCGCCATCCAGAACCTCGTCTACTGCATCAAGCGCTGTGACCTCGAACTCGCCGGGATCGCGTCATCGGCCTATGTCTCGGGCATTGCCGCGCTGGTCGAAGACGAGCAGGAACTGGGCGCGGCCTGCATCGATCTGGGGGGTGGCTCGACGGGCGTGTCGATCTTCATGAAGAAACACATGATCTATGCGGATTGCGTCCGTATGGGCGGCGATCACATCACCAGCGACATTTCCATGGGGCTGGGCGTGCCCATGTCCAAGGCCGAATGGATCAAGACCATGCATGGCGGCGTGCATGCCACCGGCATGGATGATCGCGAGATGATCGAGATCGGCGGAGAGACCGGTGATTGGGAACATGATCGCCGCACCGCTAGCCGGGCCGAACTGATCGGCATCATGCGTCCGCGTGTCGAAGAGATCCTCGAAGAGGTCCGCGTGCGGCTGGATGCGGCCGGTTTCGACCATATGCCCTCGCAACAGATCGTTCTGACCGGAGGCGGAAGCCAGTTGCCGGGTCTGGATATGCTGGCCTCGCGCATCCTGGGGCAACAGGTGCGTCTGGGCCGCCCCCTGCGCGTGCACGGCCTGCCGCAAGCGGCGACGGGTCCGGGGTTTGCCTCGGCGGTTGGCCTCAGCCTCTTTGCCGCCTGTCCGCAGGACGAATGGTGGGATTTCGAAATGCCGGTGGATCGCTATCCCGCCCGCAGCTTCAAGCGCGCGGTGAAATGGTTCAAGGATAATTGGTGAACCGGGCGCTGGGGGGCCGCGTCGCGATCCGTATTTTGAGCAAGAAGAAGCAGGCAGCGCGTTTTAGCGGATGACGCAGGGCGCCTGTGTATGGTAGGTTATCCACAAGGGGCCAAGACCCTACGGGCGGGCGAGCAGTCTTCCCAGAATGACCTGTGATTCTCTGAACGCCATTGGTGCGCGCCAATGCGCTCCGTCTATATATGCGCATCAGCCTGCCGGAACTGGCAAGATTTTGCTGATATATGGAGATGGAGGGGGTTCAGACCCCAAATCCCCTATATTTTGCGGCATTTTCACGTTTTTTGCGTGACGCCCGTGTGACGTCGGGCTAGGGTTATGGTGGATAGGCAAGAATAAACCCCGCCGCAGTGCGGGCAGCAGAACAGGCGGAACGTTCCATGACATTGAATCTCTCGATGCCCGGTCAGGAAGAACTCAAACCCCGGATCACAGTATTCGGTGTGGGGGGCGCAGGCGGCAATGCGGTCAACAACATGATCGAAAAGGCGCTGGACGGCGTCGATTTCGTGACCGCCAACACGGACGCCCAGGCGCTCCAGCAGTCTCTGGCGCAGTCGAAAATCCAGATGGGTGTCAAGGTCACCGAAGGTCTGGGTGCGGGGGCGCGCGCGACCGTGGGTGCTGCGGCTGCCGAGGAAAGCATCGAGCAGATCGTGGATCATCTGGCCGGCAGCCACATGTGCTTCATCACCGCCGGCATGGGCGGGGGTACCGGAACCGGAGCCGCGCCGATCATCGCGCAGGCCGCCCGCGAGCTTGGCGTTCTGACGGTCGGCGTCGTGACCAAGCCGTTCCAGTTCGAAGGGGCCAAGCGCATGCGCCAGGCCGAAGACGGTGTCGAGGCGCTTCAGAAGGTCGTCGACACGCTGATCATCATCCCCAACCAGAACCTGTTCCGCCTGGCCAATGAAAAGACCACCTTTACCGAGGCCTTCTCGATGGCTGATGACGTGCTCTATCAGGGCGTCAAGGGTGTGACGGACCTGATGGTGCGTCCCGGCCTGATCAACCTTGATTTCGCCGATGTGCGCGCCGTGATGGACGAGATGGGCAAAGCCATGATGGGCACCGGCGAGGCCGAGGGCGAAGATCGCGCCATCCAGGCTGCCGAAAAAGCCATTGCCAACCCGCTGCTGGATGAAATCTCGTTGCGCGGTGCCAAGGGCGTGCTGATCAACATCACCGGGTCGCATGACCTGACCCTGTTCGAGCTGGACGAGGCCGCCAACCGTATCCGCGAAGAAGTGGATCCCGAGGCCAATATCATCGTCGGCTCCACGCTGGACACCAACATGCAGGGCATGATGCGCGTCAGTGTCGTCGCCACCGGCATCGACGCCAGTGACGTCAATACCGACATGCCGGTGCCGCGCCGCAAACTCAGCCAGCCTCTGGCAGCGCCGCAAATGGCCGAACCGGAACCGGTCGATGCCGCCCCGCTTGATCTGGGCGACGCCGCCTTTGGCGCGTCTGACCGGGTCGCCGAAGAGTCCGAGCCATCGCTGTTTCCGCTGGATGTCGAGCAGGTTGCCGCACAGGATCTGGGCGAGGATATCTTTGACGACGCAACTCCCGATGACGGACTGCCGCCGCCGGCCTATCAACCCGCCGCCGCGGAATTCCAGCCTCAGAGCGACTTGCTCATGGACGACGAAGATCCGGCGGCCAGCTATGTGGCACCGCGGGCACCCGCTCCGGGCACACCCAGCCCCGAGGCCCTGGCCCGTCTGCGGGCCGCGGCGCAGCGTGCAGCTCCGGCACCTGCCGCTCCTGAGCATGTTCAGGATGCTCCCGCTGTCGAAAAACGCAGGCTTGGGATCAATTCGCTGATCAACCGTATGACCGGTCACGCGGCCGATACACCGACGCAGCCGACGCGCCAGCAACCGGTCATGCGTCAGTCCGCACCGCAGCCCGGAGTGGCTGCACAGCCCGTGCAATCGGAAGAGGTCGAGCAGGATCGCATCGAAATTCCGGCTTTCCTGCGCCGTCAAGCAAACTGATAGCGGTCACAATCGCTGTTGGAAGGGCCGCCTTTGGGCGGCCCTTTTCCATTTGTTTTCAATGGTTTGAGGTTGTGTGAGCAGGGTTCTGCCGACATGTTACATAAACGTTTCAGTCCGTTACAAAGAGTGAGTTGAGCATTCGGTAACGTCCCTTTAACGAGTTGCGTACCGAGGACATATAAGCCTCAGACCCGACTCAGGCACCACAGGCACGCTTTGCAGAACACGTTGAAACATCCAGTGACCTTCTCAGGGGTCGGCCTTCATACCGGCCGCTCTGCGCGTATGGTCATCCGTCCGGCCTCGGCCGAACACGGGATCTGGTTCCGCCGTGTTGATATTCTGAATGGCGACACGATGGTTCCCGCGATCTGGAGCGCGGTCGAGCAATCGGCGCTGTGCACCAAGCTGGTCAACGCATCCGGCGTGTCGGTTTCGACCGTGGAACATGTGATGGCCGCTCTTGCGGGATGTGGCGTCCATAACGCGGTGATCGAGATCGACGGCCCCGAAGTGCCGATCCTTGACGGATCTTCCGCCCCTTTCGTGCGCGGAATCATGGCGCGCGGCCTGCAACGTCTGGCCCAGCCTGTGCGCGCGATCGAAGTTCTCAAGGAGGTCCGTATCGAACGCGATGGCGCGATGGCGATGCTGGTGCCCGCGGACACGCTCAAGATCGACTTTGACATCGAATTCGCCGATGCCGCGATCGGTCATCAGCGCAAGACGCTGGTGATGAACAACGGGGCCTTTGCGCGCGAACTCTGTGACAGCCGCACCTTCTGTCGTCAGGCGGATGTGGACATGATGCAGGCCAATGGCCTGGCTCTGGGCGGTGCACCCGGTGAGAACGCCGTGGTCTTTGACGGCGACATGGTCACCAGCCCCGGCGGTCTGCGGCACGGCGATGAGCCGGTGCGCCACAAGATGCTGGATGCGTTGGGTGATCTGGCGCTGGCGGGCGGGCCGATCTTTGGCCATTATACCGGTCTGCGCGCGGGCCACAGCCTGACAAATACGCTGCTGCGCAGCCTGTTCGCTACGCCTGGTGCGGCGCGCATGATCGTGTGTGACGCCGAGCAGACCGCCCGTTTGCCGGGTGTGGGGCTGCATTGGGGCGAAATCCCCCAGGTCGCCTGACATCGCAGCGCAATCCTCTGCCGCAGACATGCATCTTTGCGCTTAAAAGCGTTTTGCACCGGAAATGAATGTGCTAGACCGGACGGCAAGAACGGCGAAAAGCCAGATTCAGGCGGTAGGGAATGGCACGCATGACAGGCAAATTGGCAGGCATGACGGTGCAGGCGATGCTGAGATGGGTCTTGGCACTCTGTCTTGTTGCAAGTCTGAGCGCCTGCGGCGGCTCGACCGGCGGCGCAGGGAGCGCCGATCGCACGCAATCCCTTGAAGCCTTCACGCCCCAGCAGATCTTCGAACGCGGCGAATTCGAACTTGAACGCGGGCGCAACGACGATGCAGCCTGGTTCTTTTCCGAGATCGAGCGTCTTTATCCCTATTCCAGCTGGGCACGCCGCGCGCTGATCATGCAGGCCTATTCCTATCATATCGGCCAGGATTATCCGAATTCCCGCTCGGCGGCGCAGCGATACATCGATTTCTATCCCGCCGAGGAAGACGCCGCTTATGCGCAGTATCTGCTGGCGCTCAGCTATTATGACCAGATCGACGAAGTCGGGCGCGACCAGGGGCTGACCTTCCAGGCATTGCAGGCCCTGCGCGGTGTGATCGAGCGCTATCCCGACAGCCAATATGCCGACAGCGCCATCCTGAAATTCGACCTTGCCTTTGATCATCTGGCCGGCAAGGAAATGGAGATCGGACGCTATTATCTGCGCCGGGATCATTTCACGGCGGCGATCAACCGCTTCCGGGTCGTGGTCGAGGATTTCCAGACCACCACCCATACCGCCGAAGCGCTGCATCGTCTGGTCGAGGCTTATCTCTCGCTGGGGCTCACCGATGAGGCGCAGACCGCAGGCGCGATCCTTGGCTTCAACTATCAGTCGACGGTCTGGTACGAAGACAGCTTCAGCCTGCTGACGGGCCGCGGACTGGAACCCAGGGTGCGCGGTGACAACTGGCTGGCGTCGATCTATCGCCAATCGGTCAAAGGCGAGTGGTTGTAGGGGCGGTGGGTCGCATTCACCCGACGGCGGATCATGCTGCGCGCACTTGAAATACGGGACATGCTGATCATTGACCGGCTTGAGCTTGAGCTGAAGCCGGGTCTCAATGTGCTGACCGGGGAAACCGGTGCCGGCAAGTCCATCCTCTTGGATTCGCTGGGTTTTGTTCTGGGATGGCGGGGGCGCGCCGAGCTGGTGCGCCAGGGTGCCGAGCAGGGCGAAGTCATCGCCGAATTCCAGCTTGCCAGCGACCATCCTGCGCAGGCCATCCTGGCCGAGGCCTGTCTGCCCGGCGGGCCCGAGTTGATCCTGCGCCGCATCAAAACGGCAGATGGCCGCAAGACCGCACGGGTCAATGATCGCCGCGCCAGCGGAGACGTGTTGCGCGCGCTCTCGGATGTGCTTGTCGAACTGCATGGTCAGCATGATGATCGCGGTCTGCTCAACCCGCGCGGCCACCGTGCGCTGCTGGATGCGTTTGGCGCATATGGGGCCGAACAGGCCGCTGTGCGCGCAGCCTGGTCCGCCATGGCGCAGGCCCGCAAGGCCCTGGCCACGCTGGAAGCCTCGGTTGCCGCCGCGCGCGCCGAAGAAGAATACCTGCGCCACTCTGTGGGTGAGCTTGATGCGCTTGACCCGCAACAGGGCGAAGAGGCGACGCTGGATGCACGTCGGCGCATGATGCAGGCCTCGGAACGCATCCGCGACGACATCGTGCGCGCCAATCAGTTGCTTGGCGCAGAGGCTGCCGAAGGCGCGATGAGCGACGCGGCCCGCTGGCTGGACGGGGCTGCCGAACAGCTTGGCGAGGCGCTGGACGAACCGTTGGCCGCCCTGTCGCGCGCGCTGATCGAACTGGGCGAGGCGCAATCGGGGGTCGAGCGTCTGCTCGACAGTCTCGAATTCGATCCCTCTGAATTGGAGCAGGCCGAAGAACGGCTGTTTGCCATCCGCGCGCTGGCGCGCAAACACGGGGTCGCGCCCGACGATCTCGGTGATTTCGCCGATGATCTGCGCGCGCGTCTTGCGGCTCTTGATGCCGGAGATGCCGAACTCGGTGCGCGCCAGAAAGCCGTCAACGAAACCGCCGCCGCCTATGCGCGCGCTGCCGACAGGCTCAGCGCAGCGCGCGCCACGGCGGCCAAAGGGCTGGATAAGGCCGTCATGGGCGAACTGGCCCCGCTGAAAATGGATCGCGCCGTGTTCGAAACCGAGCTCTGTGCGGCCGAGCCCGGCCCGGACGGTCAGGACAGCGTGACCTTCACGGTCGCAACGAACCCCGGCGCTCCGGCCGGCGCGCTCAACAAGATCGCTTCGGGTGGTGAACTCAGCCGCTTTCTGCTGGCCCTCAAGGTCTGTCTCACCGGCACCGAAAGCGGGCGCACCCTGATCTTCGACGAAATAGATCGCGACGTCGGCGGTGCCACCGCCGATGCCGTCGGGCGCCGTCTGGCCGATCTGGCGGGATCAGGCCAGATTTTGGTCGTGACCCATTCCCCGCAGGTCGCCGCGCGCGGTGCCCATCACTGGCGCGTTGAAAAACACGTGGCAAACGGGGCGACCCTCTCGACGGTCAGCGCACTTCCGCAGGCTGACCGCGTCGATGAAATCGCGCGCATGCTGGCAGGCGACACCGTCACAGACGAGGCCCGCGCAGCCGCACGCGCCTTGCTGGAAGCCTGAGCGCATAGCGCTGCACGGCCCAGGTGTTTGGCCGGTGTTTTGCCCCCCTTGAACGCGGGCGCGCCCGGATTTGTTGCCCCAGGGGCAGGGAACTCGCATCTCTTTGACCAGAACGGGGTTTTCTGTCCTTGCGCTCTGGCCTAGACAGGTCGCACAGCACAGCAAAGGTGCCATGATGGCCCGCAACCGATCCATTCTGTCGCAACAAGCCGACCAGGCCGTGTCCGCCTGCAAGGAGGGATGGCGCGTGATGCGTGACCGGGGGCCCTCACAGGTGCAGTTCTGGTTCATAGCCCTGCTGATCGGCATCGCGGCAGGCTTTGCCGCCCTGTTCTTTCGCAAGGGGATCGAGGCGCTTCAGGCCTTTCTCTATCGCACGGATGATGTGCATTACATCCATAGCCATGCGGAATCCCTGCCGTGGTACATGATCCTGATCATTCCGGTTGTCGGCGGGCTGGTGGTCGGGGCGATTCTGCACCGCTTTACCGATGATGCGCGGGTGCGCTCGGTCGCCGATGTGATCGAGGGGGCCGCATTGCGCGACGGTCGGGTCGAAACCCGCGCCGGGCTTGCCTCGGCGCTGGCCTCGCTCATCACGCTCAGTTCGGGCGGCTCTTCGGGGCGCGAGGGGCCCGTGGTGCATCTGGCGGCCGTGATCTCGACCAAGGTGTCCCGCTGGATCAAGGCCGATGGCATAACCGGGCGCGATCTTCTGGGCTGCGCGGTGGCCGCGGCTGTCTCGGCCAGCTTCAACGCGCCCATCGCGGGCGCGCTTTTCGCGCTCGAAGTGGTGCTGCGCCACTTTGCCGTGCATGCCTTTGCGCCCATCGCCATCGCCTCTGTGGCGGGCACGGTGATCAACCGTCTGGAATTCGGCGATATCACCGAATTCAACGTCGAACAGAACGGCGCGCTGCAGTTTTATGTCGAACTCCCGGCCTTTGTCCTCTTGGGTCTGATCTGTGGGCTTGTGGCGGTTGCGCTGATGAAATCCATCTTCTTTGCCGAAGATGTGGCCAATCACGTGCAGGACCGTACCGGCCTGCCGCGCTGGCTACGTCCGGGGATTGCGGGCCTTCTGCTTGGTGCCATCGCGATCTTGTTCCCGCACATCATCGGGGTTGGCTATGAAACAACCAGGCGGGCGCTTGCGGGAAACATGCTGCTGCATGAGGTGATCATCTTCTGCATCCTCAAGGTCGTCGCGGTGGCCATCACCATCGCAGGGCGCATGGGGGGCGGGGTGTTTTCCCCCTCGCTGATGATCGGGGCGCTGACCGGGCTTGGGTTTGGGATCATCGCGACCTCGATTTTCCCAGAAGTGTCAGGCTCTTACACACTTTATGCGCTGGCCGGCACGGGGGCCGTCGCGGCGGCCGTTCTGGGCGCTCCGATCTCGACGACGCTCATCGTGTTCGAACTGACGGGGGATTGGCAAACCGGCCTGGCCGTGATGGTGGCGGTCTCGCTTTCGACGGCGCTGGCCTCGCGGCTTGTGGACCGGTCGTTCTTCCTTACCCAGCTCGAAAGGCGCGGCATCCACCTGGCCGCCGGACCACAGGCCTATCTGCTGGCAATGTTCCGGGTGTCCTCGGTGATGCGCGGTCTTGATGATGCGCGTGCCCCGCCGGTGAGCGAATGCTGGGAGATGATCGCCGAGGGCATCTATATCGACGCCAATGCCACGCTGGAAGCGGCCATGCCGGCCTTTGACCGCACCGGCATGACATATACCTATATTCCTGTCGTCACCCTGACCGGCGAGAACGCGGCACCCGAGCTGCAGGGGGCCCTGTTTCAGGTCGATGCGCTCAAGGCATATAACCGCGCATTGGCCGCAACCGCCGAGGAAGAGCATTCCTGAATTTCGGCAACAATGGCTGCCTGAACAGCCCACTGTTTCCAATCAATGAATGCACATGTGTAATATTAACTGTTTGTAGACAAAACAGTTTACCCCTTGCCATCGACCTGCCTAATTTGGGGAATTGGGTAAAGATGACTTTGGGGGAAGTTATATGGAATGGCTGTTATTGATCTTGTTGCCTGTGACGGCACTGGCGCTGATTTTTGATGATGATGACGATGTTGCAGCGACCGACACTGGTGTTGTGACACCCCAACCTCCCGGCGGCGAAGGCGGCGGCGGCGAAGGCGGCGGTGGTGACGGTGGCGGTGGTGACGGTGGAAGTGTTACCCAGCAGGGCACGAACGGCCCTGATGTGTTCACCGGAACCGGCAATGCCGATTTCTTCAACGCATTGGCAGGCAATGATATTCTGAACGGCTTTGGTGGAAACGACAGCCTGACGGGTGCCGGTGGTGATGACGTGATCCGCGGCGCGGACGGTGACGACACCCTGCGCGGCTGGGCCGGAGACGACACGATCGGCGGCGGGCCGGGCGATGATTCGATCGACGGTGGCTTTGGCGACGACAGCCTGAATGGCCATAGTGGAAATGACACGATCAACGGCGTGAATGGCGATGACTTCATCAATGCCGGAAGCGGCGATGACGTTGTCGATGCGGGCGCTGACGATGACACGGTCATCGGTGGCGCAGGCGATGACAGCCTCATTGGCTGGACCGGGGACGACGATATCTTCGGCTCGGCGGGCGACGATACGCTTGACGGCTGGGAGGGCGACGATTTTCTGTCTGGCGGCGCTGGCGACGATAACCTTCTGGGCTTCACCGGAGATGACACTCTGAACGGCGACGCCGGCGACGACACGTTGGACGGCGAAGCCGACGACGACGTGCTGACGGATGCCTTGGGCTCGAACACCCTGTTCGGCGGTCTGGGCGATGACATCCTGGATGCACGCGACGCCCCGGGCGAGCCTGCAGGCGCCAATGATGAGCTGTTCGGCCAAGAGGATGACGACATCCTGTTCGGCGATGGCGGCGATACGCTGAGCGGCGGTACAGGCGTCGATTTCTTCTCGGTGCAAGCCGGTGGCACAGGGCCTGTCGTAATCACCGATTTCCAGCTCTCCGATGGCACGGAGGACCCCGACGACGTCGAACGGATCGAATTGCTGGGTAATGACGGAACACCGCTGACCCCGACTCAGATCGCCACGGATGTCGTGGTCGTGACGGACGGCGCAAGCGGCAGCGCGATCATCACCTATCTGGGCGAACCCCTGGTGCAGGTCAACGGCCTGACCGCCGATCAACTGGCCGATCAGACCCTCTGGCTGGCCAACCTGCCTCCGGTCCTGCCACCTCCTCCGGCTCCGGTGCTGGCACCGCCGCCAGAGATGGCAACGACAGGCTGATCGCCGCGTTGAACCCCTGAATCTCTGCTGAGGCCTGCCACACCGGCGGGCCTCAGACGCGTTCTACGGTCACCAGATCGCTGACGTAAAATGCCAGGTGGTCCTTGATGGCGGCCACGCCTTCCATCGGATCCTCATAGCTCCAGACCGCATTTTCCACCGTGGCGGATTTGTTGACGATGGAAAAATAGCTGGCATCGCCCTTGTGCGGGCAATGGGTGGTTTTCTCGGTGCGATCCAGGAACGCCATGGCGATATCCTCACGCGGGAAATAGATCACGAACGGGTACTCCCCTTCGGTCAGCTCCAGGGCATTGCTGCTTTCGCCCAGAACAGCGCCACCTGACCGAACGGTCCAGATGCCATCAGCTTTACGAATACGAATGTGATCAGCCATGTTCCGGCCCTCCCTTGCGGTCATTTTATGGTCTCTCGCCCACGACACATTGCGCGCAGGTATCCGCTGCACACACCGGATTGCCGCATGTCAGAGTGGGGCAGAGGCCGCATCCAACCATATCTGCGCCGCCTTGCCCAGACGTGGCCGGATTTTTTCACGCACCTCGGCATGATAGGCGTTCAGCCAGTCACGCTCGGGCAGGCTCAGCATATCTTTCAGGATCAAACGCCGATCCAGCGGCACGAAGGTCAGCGTGCGCCAGTTCAGCATGGTCCGCTGGGCATCGCCGCCCTCGGGCACCTCTGCCTCCTGCGCAACCACAAGGTTCTCAAGCCGGATCCCGAACGCGCCTTCCCGGTAATATCCCGGCTCGTTGGACAGGATCATGCCTGCCTCCAGCGGCACATGGCTGACCCGGCTCAGCCGCTGCGGCCCCTCATGCACGCTCAGATACGTGCCCACACCATGCCCCAGCCCATGGTTGAAATCCTGATGCGCCAGCCAAAGCGGCATGCGCCCGGCCATTTCGATATCGCGGCCTGCCAGCCCGCGCGGCCAGCGCAGCCGTGACATGGCAATCATGCCCTGCAACACACGGGTATAGCAGCGTTTTTCTTCATCTCCGACAGAGCCGATGGCAATCGTGCGGGTGATGTCGGTGGTGCCATCCAGATAATGCCCGCCGCTGTCCAGCACCAGAAGATGCCCATCCTCCAGCACGCTGTCGGTCTCCTCGGTCACCCGGTAATGCATGATCGCGCCATTCGGCCCGGTGCCCGAAATCGTATCGAACGAGATATCCTGCAGAGAGTTGTCGCGCCGTCGCTGCTCTTCCAGCTGCGTCACCACCTGGCTTTCACTCAGCGTACCCGGCGCCTGCGCATCCAGCCAGGCCAGCAGCTCGATCATGGCCACCGCATCGCGCAGATGCGCCGCAGCGGTTCCGGCGATCTCGACCGGGTTCTTGCAGGCCTTGGGCAGCGCACAAGGATCCTGATCCAGCACGGCCTCGGCGCAGGCCTCATGTATCGCGAATGGCACCGTGTCCCCATCCAGCAGAACGCGCCCCGCCAAAGCCGCCACCGCGTCCCGGAACCCCACGGGCGGCTCGACCGCGACGCCGTCCCCAAGGTGATCGCCAAGACCGGCAAGCTTTTCACCCTGCGCAAACAGCACAGCGCTGCCATCGGCACGCAGGATCGCAAAACCATGCATCACCGGATTGCGCGGCACATCGGCCCCGCGAATGTTGAACAACCATGCAATGCTGTCAGGCAGGGTGATCACCGCAGCCGCAAACCCGCGCTCGCGCAGGCCTTTGGCCAGACGCGCACGCTTGTCGCCATGGCTTTCTCCGGCAAATTCCAGAGGATGCACCTTGGCCGGAGCCATGGGCGGCGCGGGCTGATCGGCCCAGATCCGATCCACCAGGTTGTCCGCCACCGCCACCAGTTCCACCTCGCTGCCCTCCAGCGCATTGCGCGCCTGGGCCACCTGCGACTGCGACATCAGCCATGGATCAAAGCCCACCCGGCCGCCATCGGGCAAGTGTTCACGCAGCCAGACCGCCAGCGAGACCTCGGGCCAGGGCACCGGCGTAAAGTGATCCAGCGCCACCTGCGCCTTGACCTGCGTGCGATAGCGCCCGTCGATGAACACGCCCGCGACATCGCGCAGCGCCACCGCGAACCCCGCCGATCCGGTAAAGCCGGTCAACCAGCCCAGCCGTTCATCGCGCGCAGCCACATATTCGCCCTGGTGCGCATCCGCGCGCGGCACGATAAAGCCATCCAGACCCTCGGCCTGCAATTCTGCCCGCAAAGCCGCCAACCGGGGAGGCCCCTGTTCCGGTCGCGCGGTCACGTCAAATGTCTGGAACATGCTGCTCTCCGTCTTGCCCTTGCCCGACAATGCGCTTTCCAGCGCTCAGTTCAAGGGGGAGGGTGCCGCATCATCGGTGAGAAAATCCAGCAGGTCCGACATGAACTGCTCCCATTTCGGCTGCCCGTACAAAGGCGCATGATTGGCTGTGTCCAGTACCATCAGTTCGGCATGTGCAATTCCGGCAGCCAGTTTGCGCGCCTCTGACAGCGGATGCACCCCATCACGGCTGCCATGCAGGATCAACGTGGGGCAGCGGATCAGCGGCAACAACGCGCTGTTGGACACATGATTGCTCGCATCGCGCTGCAGCAACACGGTCTCGGGCGTGCACGACCCCTGCATCAAAGTGGCCATCTCGTGCAGGCGCTCCAGCGGACCTTCGGGGAAATAGCTCAACAGATAGGCTACCGAAAATCCCGAATCGCGCCTTTGCCAGCCTTCCTGGATCAGGCCGCGGATCGGATCCGTATCGGGGCTATGGGCGCGGCGCATGCGCCCATCGACATATCCACCCATGATGACCAGCCGGCTTACACGATCCGGATAAAGGGCCGCAAAGCGCAGCGCGGAATGCAGGCCCCCCGATTGCGAAAACAGCGCGAACCGATCAAACCCGGCCGCATCCGCCGCCGCACGAATATCGTCTGCAGCGGCGTCGAAATCGACCGTATCGACCGGCTGGGCCGATTGGCCAAAGCCCACGAAATCAAACCGCACCAGACGGCAGCGCGCCTCGATCGCCTCGATCATGCGCCGGTCCGACGTGCTCTCCCATTCAGCTGCGATATCGGTCATGGTATAGCCCGCACGCAGCACGGGCACCCCGGTGCCGCCAACAGCAAAGGCAACAGAGTGTCCGCGCGCATTCGTCGTATAGCGGATGCGGCGGCTCTCGGAGATGTCAGGCCGGGCAGGGCGTGCCGCTGCCACCGGTACATCCGGGCTGGCGACCTCTGCCACCATCTGCAATCCCCGCCGCGACACGGTGCGGATCACCGCCTGGCGCGTGCCATCATCACCCACAGCCTTGCGAGCCGCCGCGATGCGCGCACTGATCGCGCTTTCCGACACGATCCGCCCGCCCCAGACCGCATCGACGATCTCGTCCTTGCTCACGACCCGACCGGCATTGCGCACCAGCAAGGCCAACAGATCGAACACCTGCGGCTCCACCGAAACCGGGGCACCCGCGCGCATCAACAGACGCTGCGCCTCATCCAGAACACAGGTGGCAAAACGATACTCCATCACCTGCACGAAACACCGGATCGCGCGATCCGGCAAGAACTCAGGCCAATCACAGGATAAAATAGGGCGTTTCTAAAGGTTCTCTTCAAGCGCGCCCGATCCGCGACAGGCACAGTGCCCAGAGACACACAAGGAGAGCCGACCATGACACCCCCCACAGACACCGCCTTGCTGCGCCATCTGCCTGACACCCACCGCGCCCTCACCGCCGCCGAGCAACACGCAGCCCGCCACCTGCGCCAGGCCAATCGCGCCCGCCTGGCAGGCGCGCTTGCGCAATTGCGCGCCCTGATGCGCAAAGCCAAAGGCACAGCGCAGACCGCCGCCTCGCTTCATCTTGCCAGATAAATCCCCCCCGGAGGGCCGCTGCATCAATCACAGCCCCGCCAGAGCGCTGCCAAACCCCTCAACCGGTCGCGCGCCCGCTCCCCAAGGCGCGCACCCCCAAGGCTCAGCTTGCCCGCTTGATCCCCATCACCCGCGCGCGCGCCCGCGGATCGGTATCAAACAACGCCGCCAACTGTTCGGTCATCGCCCCCGCCAGCTGCTCCACATCCGTGATCGTCACCGCACGGTTGTAATAGCGCGTCACATCATGGCCGATGCCGATGGCCAGCAATTCCACGATCTTGCGCTTTTCCACCATGGCAATCACATCGCGCAGGTGTTTTTCCAGGTAATTCGCGGGGTTAACCGACAAAGTCGAATCGTCCACAGGTGCCCCATCCGAAATCACCATCAGGATCTTGCGCTGCTCGCGCCGCGCCAGCATCCGCCGATGCGCCCATTCCAGAGCCTCACCGTCGATGTTCTCCTTGAGCAGACCTTCCTTCATCATCAGCCCCAGATTGGGCCGGGTACGCCGCCAGGGCGCATCCGCGGATTTATAGATGATGTGGCGCAGATCATTCAGCCGTCCGGGCACCTGCGGGCGTCCGTTGTTCAGCCAGGCCTCACGCGCCTGACCGCCTTTCCAGGCCCGGGTGGTAAAGCCCAGGATCTCGACCTTCACGTCACAGCGCTCCAGCGTGCGCGCCAGAACATCCGCACAGATCGCCGCAATCGAAATCGGCCGCCCCCGCATCGAGCCGGAATTGTCCAGCAGCAGCGTCACGACAGTGTCGCGAAACTCGGTGTCCTTCTCGACCTTGAAGGACAATGGCGTCGTCGGGTTCGCCACAACCCGCGCCAGGCGCCCGGCATCCAGGATACCCTCCTCCAGATCGAACTCCCAGGACCGGTTCTGCTGCGCCTGCAGACGGCGCTGCAGCTTGTTGGCCAGCCGCGACACCGCGCCCTTCAAAGGCTCCAGCTGCTGATCCAGATAGGCCCGCAGCCGCTCCAGCTCGACAGGATCCGCCAGGTCTTCCGCACCGATCTCCTCGTCAACGTCGCTCATGTAGACCTTGTAGTCGGGATCGGCATCCGAGACAGGCTGCGGGGCAGGTGGCTCCATGGGGGCCTCGCCATCGGGCATCTCCATCTCTTCGCCCATCTCCTGATCAGCCATCTCATCCATGCTGACCTGAGCCTGCGCGGCGTCCTGCTGATCTTCCTGGCTTTGCTCGGGATTGGCCTCGGCGTCCTCTTCCTCGCTGTCATCCGATCCGGTGCTGTCGGGATCCTGCTCGTCCTCGGCGCTGTCTTCGGCACCGTCGTCCTGATCCTCGTCGACCTGGTCCGGGTCATCGCCCAGCTGATCGCCATAACCCAGATCGCGGATCACCTGACGCGCGAAACGGGCGAATTCGGACTGGTCCGACAGGATCTCGTCCAGGTTTTCCAGGGTGCCCCCGGCCTGTTCCTCGATGAACCCGCGCCACAGATCCATGACATTCTGCGCCCCGACGGGCAGATCGCGCCCGGTGGCCAGATGCCGGATCAGATAGCCCGCGGCCACCGCAAGAGGTGCCTCCGAGGCCTCCTTGATCTGATCATACCCCCGCCGCATGGCTTCATGGGCAATCTTGACGTCGATGTTTCCCGCCGTACCGGGCATGTCGCGCGCGCCCATCGCCTCGCAACGCGCCACCTCCATCGCCTCATAAAGATCACGCGCCATCTCGCCTTGCGGAACGTATTTCGAATGTGTCGCCAGGTCGTGATACTTGTGCTGCAAGGCCAGCGCATCCGCCGTGCCGCGCGCCAGCAGAACCTCGTCGCGCGTCATGCGCCGGCTGACCTGGGGCAGGCGCATCGTATCCCCCGACAGGCCTGCCGGGTCGACGGAAAAGCTCACCGACAATTCGGGATCATCCGCCATCACCTTGGTGGCTTCCGCCAGCGCCTTCTTGAACGGATCGGCGGGGTTGTCGGTTGGCTTGTTCATGTCTCTCGTCTCACAGTTCGTCCAGCGTCACGCGCCCGCTCGCCAGTTTTGCCAGCACATCCACATGCACATCCAGCGCATCCACAACCCTATAGCCCGGATCGGCCCCGTCAAACACAAGGTTCAGATCCGTGCCCGCCAGAACCACCGCCTCGGCACCCCGCTCCATCAGCTTGCGCCCTTCCGCGACAAAGAACACCCTGTCGTCCTGCGTCGCGCGCCCCCGGATCGCCAGCGCCTGATAGCGCGCGCCGACCCCTTCGGGATCCGCCTCCGGGATCACCGCGCGGGTCCGCGCGAGGTGCCCGTAAAATCCGCTGCGCATCACAACCGCCGTTCCCAAAAGGCCCACGGTCCCCAGTTCTTCTTGCTGAAAATACGGATCGAGCGGCCTCAGCGCACTCACCAGTGGCAAGGATGACAGCGCCACGGTTTCGTCAAAACAGAAATGCCCCCCCAGCGAGGTGATCGCCGCACAGTCACAACCCGCGCCGCGCAACCGGTCGATCAGCCGCGCATAGACGGCCGCCTGGGCCGGGCGATCATCCTTGCGCGCATTCTCGACCAGGTCACTGACCTGCGCATGGGCAATGGTCAGCTCGATCGGACCGCGCGCCGTCAACCGCTGGTAATAGGCCACCGTGGCAGCGACTCCGATCCCGCCGATCAGCCCGATATGCATAAAGGCCCCTCCGCGGGCTCAGGCCAAAGCGACGCTGGCCGCGCTTTCGGGCAGTTCCTCGTCAAAACAGCGCTGATAGAACTCGGCCACGGTCTGGCGCTCCAGCTCGTCGCATTTGTTCAGGAAGGACAGGCGGAACGCATAGCCCACATTGCGGAAGATCTCGGCATTCTGCGCCCAGGTGATCACCGTGCGCGGGCTCATCACCGTGCTCAGATCGCCATTCATGAAGGCGGTGCGGGTCAGATCGGCCAGGGTCACCATGTGGCTTACGGTCTTGCGGCCCTTCTCGGTGTTGTAATGCGGCGCCTTGGCCAGAACGATCGCCACCTCGGCGTCATGGCTCAGGTAATTCAGCGTCGCCACAAGCGACCAGCGGTCCATCTGCGCCTGGTTGATCTGCTGAGTGCCGTGATAAAGGCCGGTGGTATCGCCCAGACCCACGGTATTGGCCGTGGCAAACAGGCGGAAATATGGGTTGGGCGTGATGATCTCGTTCTGATCCAGCAGCGTCAGCTTGCCGTCATGCTCCAGCACACGCTGGATGACGAACATCACATCCGCGCGTCCCGCATCATATTCGTCAAACACGATCGCACAGGGGTTGCGCAGCGCCCAGGGCAGGATGCCCTCGTGGAATTCTGTCACCTGCACTCCGTCGCGCAGCTTGATCGCATCCTTGCCGATCAGGTCGATCCGGCTGATGTGGCTGTCAAGGTTCACCCGCACCGTGGGCCAGTTCAGCCGCGCGGCGACCTGTTCGATATGGGTGGACTTCCCGGTGCCGTGATAGCCCTGGATCATCACCCGCCGGTTGCGCGAAAACCCGGCCAGAATGGCCAGCGTGGTTTCGGGGTCGAACTTGTAGGTCGGGTCGATGTCGGGCACCCGTTCGGTGTGCTCGGCAAAGGCGCGCACGGTCATGTCGGTGTCGATGCCGAAGACCTCGCGCACCGAGACCTCCTCGGTGGGTTTGGCATTCATCTCGAGAGCGCCGTCAGCCATGAAAATGTCCTTTCCTTCCCGCCCCTGAATCCTCAGCCGCGCGGGTCTCTTTTTCAGCTTGTCCGTGGTGCAACATATTCCGGTTGGTCGCAAGTCAAAGGACGGCAGGAAAATACATCTGCAACCCTCTCAAAGCGATTTGCGCTCAAACCTGCAAACGCGCAGGGCAGGATTGCACCGCTCAGGGCAGACAGGGCACCTGCCTGCCCGCACACTCCTACTCCTTGAAGCTGCGGCTCACCTTGATCTGATCCCAGGCCCAGACGACCAGCTGCAATTGTTCTTCCTGGCTGCGATCGCCGCCATTCATGTCCGGATGCAGCACCTTGATCAGCTTCTTGTAGGCCTTGCGGATCTCGGTCTTGGTCCAGCTGTCCTGCGCTTCCAGGATTTCCACCGCGCGCCGCTCGGTGGGGGGCAGCTTGCGCCCGCCGGCAGTTCCGCGACCGGGGTTCTTGGTGGCATTGCCGCCCAGAACCTGATGGGCATCCTCGATTCCCAGCCGCGCCCAGGCCCGCGCCTCGGGATCGCCCATGGGTTTGGTATGGCGTTCCCAGACCTTGTCCTTGGATTGCTGGGCATTGATCTCGGCCTCGGTGGTGCCGTCAAAGAAATTCCACTTCTGGTTATATTCGCGCACATGCGTCTGACAGAACCAGAAATAATCATCCAGAACATCCGGAGCCTTGGGCGCACGGAACTTGCCGGGGTCTTCGCAGCCTTCATGGTCACATTGCCGGGTCGAGGTCTCGGACGCCCCGGACATCCCCCGCCGCCCGCGCGGATTTTTCTTCTTTGCCGATGACACCGACATGTCAAACCCGAAGGGATCACTCTTGCTCATCTCATTTACCCTTTCGGCTGTACGACCACTTGCTCTTTTCGACTCGGACATGGGAGTTTAATCTGTCAGACAGAAGATAGAAGGGGTGGCGGCAAAAAAATGCCGCCCCATCGCGACCCTGACACAAGGCCCGTTCATGACCGTCACCGACCAGATCACCCGGAAACTGCAATCCGCCTTCGCCCCACATGAGCTTGAGGTGGTGGACGACAGCGAAAGCCACCGTGGCCATTCCGGCTTTCAGGAAGGCGGCGAAAGCCATTTCAACGTGCGCATCCGTGCCGAGGCCTTCAAGGGCCAGAGCCGGATCGCCCGTCACCGCGCCGTCCATGCCGCCTTGGGCAAGGAACTGGTCGGGCGCATCCATGCGCTGGCACTGGACATCGACAGCTGACTCACGCCTTGGCACTGTCCTCTCCGGTTCCATCCTCACGTGCCGCCGCCGCCGCGCGCGCCTTCAGCGCCGAGGTCATGCCGGCCACATCGCTGAGCTCTTCCACGCCGTTGTCCTTCAGCATCCGCTCCGCCCCCGAAGCCGGGCGCAGGGGCGGCGGATCCACCCGCACCGGCGTGACCACCTCGGGCGCCGCGACAGGCACCGCCTCCACAACCTCGCGCGGCTGAAACGCCTCCAGACTGCCGGGCTTCGCGCGGCGAAACACCAGCATGTTGCGCCAATGCGTCGTGGATCCCGTCAGCCCCGTGCGCTCCTGGCTGGGCAGCATATCCGCGCGCAGATACTCCCAGCCCTCAGCCGCCAGCCTGTTCATCAGGGCTTCCAGCGCATGGGCAAACCGCGCCTCGGGCGTCTTTGCTCCTTTTGCCTTTTCGCCCCGGTTGGGCGCAGGCACGACCTTGTACTCAAATTCCGCCATACTCGCTCTCTCTGAAATCCGCGGGGAACTAAACCACAGTCATGCCCCCGGGGCCAGAGCTTCCCCGGTTTCTGCGCGTTTCAACGCCCCGGAATACCGATCCTGCGCCCGGCGCGTTCGGGGCGGGGCAACTGGCGATGACGCTCAAGCACCGCGCGCATCCTAACCTGCACATCCTCGGGCATCGCCGCGACCCTGGGCCCGCTCATGTCGATATGCAGCCCCAGACCTTCGCCCGTCGCCGACACCCAGCCATCCTCGTGATGCAATTCCTGGAAGAAATGAAACCGCTTCTCATCCATATCCAGCAGCTGCGAGGTCACATAGACCTGATCGCCCTCTTTCAGCTCGCGCAGGTAACAGACGTGAAACTCCGCCGAAAACGTGCTCAGCCCGCGGCTCTGGACATAGTCCGGCCCGATCCCGAAATCGGCAAACAGATCATCCGCGCCATGATCGAACAGCAGATTGTAATAGGCCATGTTCAGATGCCCGTTGTAATCGATCCATTCGGGTCGCACGGTCATCAGGCGAGAGCGGTGAGGCGTTATCATGAGCATCCAGTCCGGTTTTGCGCGCGACACTAAGCAGCCATCCCGCTCGGGACAATGCCTGCCGTGCAGGCCCCGAACCCCATCCCCCCCAAGTGCCACCCCCGCGCGAGGGCGCGGGATGGGTGGATTGTGTTGAAGAAGTCGGTCGAAATCGCCGATTTCGCGGCTCGGGTCTCTCCGGCAACTGCGGGCCGTTCGGGCTTTGGCCCGGCTGACCGCCTCAAGGCGGCTATCTGGCCGTTCAG
>NZ_JBASXK010000043.1:0-2104 GCF_049276915.1 Aestuariivita sp.
CCTGTATATATGTGTTTTCTCGCGCGCGATGAGAAGTAAGGAGAAGGTACCTATTGAAATATAAGTAATATTGAAAGAAGGTATATTATACATACTGTTCAACGCTTTACGGGCTGACTTCTTTCAAATTTGCCCGTTGAAGGAATTGAAAGAAGTGCCTGACGGCCCGTTCGCCCCGCACCTGACCTGACCCCCTTTGGGGCTTGGCGAGACCACAGCCTTCACCGGCCAGTCCTCTCGCCTCGCTCATCAAAACGAAGAGGAGGTCTCTATGACCCAACCCACAGAAACCCTGCGCAGCATCCTTGCGCTTGACCTTGGCACGACCACTGGCTGGGCCATCCGCGACTTTGACGGCCTGATCACCAGTGGCACCGTCAGCTTTAAGCCCAGCCGCTATGACGGTGGCGGTATGCGCTATCTACGCTTCACCAATTGGCTAACGGAGATCGACCGGCTCAGCGGTCCGATAGAAGCGATTTATTTCGAAGAAGTCCGTCGTCACGCAGGCACTGATGCAGCCCATGTTTATGGCGGCCTCCTAGCCGTTCTAACCAGCTGGGGTGAGTTGCGCGGGGTGCCATACCAAGGTGTCCCGGTGGGAACTATCAAAAAACACGCATCTGGCAAAGGCAACGCGCCCAAGCAGGCCATGATCGACGCTGCTCGCAAACGCGGCTTTAACCCTGCAGATGACAACGAGGCCGATGCCATCGCCATCCTGCTCTGGGCGATCGAGACGAATGGAGGTGTCGCATGAACCGCCATCTTCAAATTGGTCTGGAACAGCGTGATGGTGATGATGTCGGCTGTGATCCGCGCGCCATGTCGGCGGACGAGTTGACGCAACTTGGCCATAGTCGCGTCTCGCCTTTGCGGGTCCTGCGCCTCAAATGTCTCGATTGCTGCAACGTCTCAGCTCAGGAAGTGCGGCTCTGCACGGCGGGCGGCTGCCCAAGCTGGCCGTTTCGGATGGCAAAGAACCCTTGGCGTAGGAAGCTTGATCCTCAGGAGCGAGCCGCCTTGCAGGCTCGACTGGTCCCCAATGGCGCATCGGAGTCAACGGCGGCCCAGAAAACAGGGCGCGAAATCGCAGCCTCGGATTTTGATAGGGGAAGGGTGCCCAACGACATAGCCGTCGATTTACCCTCTTCAAAACTGGGTGTCGCAGAGGGAGGTGCGTCATGAGTTGCATGCGGTTCACTCCAAGAGGCTACGGCGGTCACCGCCGTGACGCTGAGCGTGTCAAGCGTGACGGCTGGTACGAACAAGGCGTGCTGGCTGTCAGCGTCGACGATCACCGTCTGACCTGGCCCGAGCGCGAACTGGTCCGCCAGCTTGGCGAAAAGCTGTACGGCGTGCTTCCGATGAGTCGGGGGGAGGTGCGCAATGGCAAATGATTGGACGCGCGCCATGGTGGCCGACCGGCTGGACCTTGCGGCGGACGTCATGCGCAGCCTGCCGCCAGTGCGCCCGCAAGGCTATGTCAGCGCATGGCCTGAGTATACCTACAGCTTTGCGGATCACGTGGAACAGGAGCCGCGGATGAAACGGCCGTTGCCCTCGCCGCGGATGATCACACAGGCTGACGAGGCATTGCTCTGGCTACGATGGCTAGACAAGGATATCGGTCAGATCCTTTGGGCGCGCGCCAACCGCAAGGCCTGGAAGGGTATCAGTTGGCAGCACGGGATCAGTCGTGCCACGGCGAACCGTCGGTTTGAGTACGGGCTGGCGGTGATTGTCTGGCGGCTCAACGGCAAGGCCGTGCCGCGCAAGCGCTCGATGGCGTTCGTTATTCAGCGTACCGTATGAGTGATCGGGGCGGCGGCAAACGCGGCCGCCCTGTCAACCCCTTTCGTTCGTGCGAGACATTTTTTGGTGAGACACCACAAGGTGTGACAGATCCCGATCGTGAGGCTATAAGAACGGTAAGATGACCGTCGTGTGACTGAGAGAACGGGTCGGTTTGAATGGGTTTGTAGAGGCGTAAATGGTGACCGAGTTGCAGAAAAAACTGTCTCTGGTCGATTTTGCGAGACATATAACCCATTGATCTTGAACGGTTCCTTCCTGTTTGTAACCGTATACGGGGGGGCTGGGC
>NZ_JBASXK010000044.1:0-2746 GCF_049276915.1 Aestuariivita sp.
GAATGTCGGTTTAGACTTCAATTGAGTGCATGAACCTAGACGCCTGTGCGGATGTATGGTGACGCGAGGAATGAGCCGAACGCATGACATTATCTTGGCTGAATTAAAGTGGTGACATTTCATGAACCATTTCCAGATCACCTCAATGTGCCGGGACTGCATGTCGTGCATCATGCCCAGAACCGACGTGTGTGGTTTTTCCCGCTCTGCGACGCACGTCTCAGCCGCGAGCGTGTGATTTGGATCAGCCAATGCGGGATTTGCCCGATTTGCCGTCCGGATCGCAGGGGGGCTTGGGTGCGCCGGGTCATGTGACGAGGGGCCCTCAGTCCCGCCGTTTCACCCTGCCGCTGAAACTGACGATCATGACCGTGTTCGTGTTGACAACGGTTCCTGTGCTCTTGGCCAACATCCAGATAAACTTCACGTCCGCCCAGAATGTCGCGCGGGCGCAGGCCGTGGAACTGGTCGAGAGATTCCGAAGCGAAACGATGCGTGAGATCGCAGCCGAATTTCACGCATTGAAGTCCATTATCTCGAACACGGCGGAACTCGGGCGGAAAGCCCCGGACTTCCTGTCCGACAACGGTTCCTTGAGTTACCTGTTCGGTGTGTTGCAGCACAGCGAGACGATGCTCAACGTCTACGTGGGAACGGAGGACGGCTCGTTTCGCCAGGCAAGACGCCTTCAAGATCCCACGGCCCCTATTCACGGAACAGTCCCGCCGGCTGCATCGAAATACGCCTACCGGTTAGTGCTTCCCGCTGAAGGGCAGCCGGTTCTCGACCGCTATGTCTTCATCGACTCCGGGCAGACCGAGCTGGGTGAAGTGGCATCCGAGACCGGGTATGATCCGCGGAAACGGCCATGGTACAACGTTGCCGTCGCCGCAGAATCCACCGTCATTACGGATCCCGAGGTGTTCTGGGCCTTCGGTCTGGTGGGGTTCACCGTGGCCGAAGCCTTTTCTGTTGATGGCGCTCTCGCCGGGGTCGTCGCGGCGGATGTCACGCTCGACAGCTTTTCACGCTATCTGGCCCAAAAATCGGTCAGCCCCAACAGCCTGAGCTACCTGCTCGATGAAAATGGTCTCGTTCTGGCGGCGTCAGACGAGACGACCGCCTATGGCAGCGACAACGACCGGGTTGCGCTTCCTCATGTGGCCGACGTGGAAAACCGGCTTGTGGCCTTTGCCTATGGGCAAAGACCGTTCGAAGGCGAGGAAGAGGTCTATGAATTCGATCTGGCCGGTCAATCCTACATCGTCGGGCTGTCATCGTTCGAAGAAGATCTCGGCAAGCCGTGGCGTCTGATGGTTCTGACGCCGCTGGGCGACTTCACCGGGGAATTCTCCAAGAACAACAGGGACATGTTGCTTCTTGGCTTTGGCGCCATCGTTCTGCAACTGGCGATAATCTACGTCATAGCAAATCTCCTGTCCCTGCCTCTGCAGCGCTTGGCGCGCAAGGTGGCGCGGATCCAGAACCTCGAAGACAGCTCCGACCTGCCCGTGGTCCGCTCCCGGGTCCGCGAGGTTGCCGCACTGTCCCGGGCGATCGAAACTCTTGATACTGCAGTTCAGGCCTTTTCCCGCTTTGTACCCATCGGACTTGTCAGGCAACTTCTCGGCTCGGATCAGAAGCTCGAACTCGGCGGTCAAAGCCGCTTCCTGACGATCCTGTTTTGCGACGTCGAAGCGTTCTCCACGCTTGCCGAGCGCGTAGCGTCCCGCGATCTTCTCCTGCATATTTCCAGCCTTCTGGGGGTCGTCACCCACCGGGTGCACAACGATCTGGGCACCATCGACAAGTTCGTGGGCGATGGTGTCATGGCCTTCTGGGGGGCACCGGCCCCGCTGGACGATCACGCATGGCATGCCTGTGTCGCCGCGCTGTCCATCCAGCGCGACATGGAGCGGCTGAACGCGGACTGGCGGGATGCCGATGAGCCGGAGATGCGCCTTCGGGTAGGTATCCACTCCGATGTGGTTCTGGTCGGCAACGTCGGCTCGAACGAGCGTCTGAGCTATACCGTTCTGGGCGACGGGGTGAACATCGCCTCGCGGCTTGAAGGCGCCAACAAGCCTTACGGAACACTCATCTGCATCAGCCACGACACTTACCGTGAAGCCGGAGATCGTCTCTGTGTTCGCCCGATCGACGAGGTGCGCGTCAAGGGGCGCAGGACGCTCGTCACGATCTACGAACTGATGGGCGCCTACGGAGCCGGGGAAGACATCCTTCCGTCGCCGGAGATTGTAGCCCTTGCGCGCGCTACGCGGGATGCCTTTGACGCCCTTGTGGCGGGCGATCACGCCCTCGCTCTCGCCCGATACCGTGCCGTGCTCGAAAGCCATCCCGACGACGGCGTCGCGGCCTTCCACGTGCGTAACATCGAAGCAGCGAACGCCCCTGCGTCCCCTGTTCTTAGCAACGTGGAGGACAGCGATGCAGAAATCTGACGACCGGACCCCAGAGGCCAGCTTCCGCCCCAGTGATTATACCGCCGCCCTTGTGCAGATGGTCCTCGAGACCGCAGATCACGTTCGGGGCGCCCGGGTTCTGGATGTCGGCTGCGGCAGCGGTGTGTTGCTCGCGGCTGCCGCTTCGGCGGGCGCGGTGCATCTCAGCGGTGTGGACATCGAGTTGGGCGCGGTCGAGGCGACCCGCAGCCTGCTGGCCGACATCGGCTTTGGGGCGGCGAACGACGTCAGCCAAGGCGCCCTGTTCGCGCCGGTGGCCGGGC
>NZ_JBASXK010000045.1:0-3108 GCF_049276915.1 Aestuariivita sp.
AGCCCGTTCACCGTGACCCCGCCAAAGGGAAACTCGGCATAGGCGGCTGAGGGTGGAAAGCCTTCGTTGTTCTCGCCGTCTCCGGCCATGTCCAGCACGTTTCGGTAACAATCCGGTCCGCGTTGAAACAGGCCCGCGCCATATCCCAGCGCATATCCCATGGCGGTGGGGAAATCGTTATGGCTGCGTTGCGATCGCCCGATCGTCTCGGCCACACCCAGCAGGTCGGCGCGCGTCTGCAGCACGGTCCAGTCCACCAGCAGTTCCTGATTGTAGCGCCCGCTCCACTCATAGACCGCAATGGCCACGGGCAGGGGGGCGGCAAAGACTGCGGCCTCGACCTCTGGCGCGATCAGCGCGGCGGCCAGTCCGCGGCGCTGCAGGGTGTCTTCGGCCTCATCAACCGAAGAGGACACATCCATCGCCAGAACCAGCGCCAGCCGGCATTCGGCGGCCCCGACCGGGGCCGCGAGCGCCAGCGCGCAGACAGAGGCGAGCAGCTTTACCAATGGCCGATGTTTTCCATACTGACCCAAGGCTCGGCCGGGGCCAGCGCGTCTCCGGCCTGCAGCAGCTCGATCGAGATATTGTCGGGCGAGCGGACAAAAGCCATCCGGCCATCGCGCGGCGGGCGGTTGATGGTCACGCCATTGTCCATAAGGTGCTGGCAGACCTCGTAAATATTGTCGACGCTATAGGCCAGATGCCCGAAGTGGCGGCTGTCCGAGGGCAAGCCCTCATCGCCATCCCAGTTGTGCGTCAGCTCGACCGGGCAATCTTCCTGACCGGGGGGCGCCATGAACATCAGGGTAAAGCGCCCGCCCTCATTGTCCCAGCGGCGGGTTTCCTTCAGGCCCAGCAACTCGAAAAAGGCCTTGGACGTGTCCAGATCGGCCACGCGCACCATGGTGTGCAGGTACTTGATTGTCATTTTCGTTCTCCAGTTTTCTGCCCTTTACCCTAGCGCCTTCGCGCCCGGGTGCCAGAGCCAAGCTGGAGCGCTGTCAGAATTTTGACTGAATACCCAGCCCCACCGAGAGTTCGCGCGTCTGAAAACGGCTGTCGTTTGATGTGGTGCGCCCCGCCCGCAGGCGCAGCGAGGGCGAAAAGCCCGCATAGTCCCAATCCAAGAAGGTCAGATTGACGTCGGCATAAACCGATTTGTCCTGCCGCCCGCCTGGCACCACGATCAGACCCGAGCGATAGAGCGGGTAATCCGAATAGCCCAGAGTGACGGCAAGATCCATTGTCACAGGTCCCATGGCCTGATCAAACGCATAGGCCGCGCGCAGGCTTGCGGCCAGGCTTACGTCATTGATGAACACCGCCTCCGTGTCGCGCAATCCCAGCGTGAGGTTGAACTGATCGCCGTTGTCGAAAGTGCCGCCGGCCTGGAAGGTCAGGCTGTAGGCGGTTGCGTCATACCGTCTGCTGCGCACGCCCGAGCGGTCCTCGACCGAGCCGGCGACGGCGAACCATGTCCCGTTCTCGAAGCTCCAGCCGCGATCCAGCGTGGCGCGCCCAAAGCGATAGGTGGGATTGTTGCCGTACCAGGATTGTCCCAGCGCAAGGGCACCGCCCACCACACCGCCCCGGGCCTGTCGGCGGTGCGAGATATTGGCCTCGATATATTGTTGGGACAGATCGCTGTTGCGCACGTTGGGGGCCAGGGCCTGTGCCGCGCTTGAGAGCGCGACATTGCGGGTGTAGAGGCGCGCGCCCAGATGGGTGGCCTGCACCTGGCTGGCGCTCAGCCGATAGCGGGCCGATAAATCAAGCGTGGCGATCAGGCCCGACAAGGCCTGTGCCGCGCCATTGAGCCGGCCGGTGACAGGCACTCCGTCGATGATCTGAAGCGCATCTTCCGAGCCGTTGTTGACGTTGCTGGAGGGGCGGAGTGCCGCGTTCAGGCGCATGCTCCAGGGGTTGATGCGCCGCAGCGCCTGATAGTCGCGCGCGACGATGTCCTTTTCAGCGTGGCTGTCGGCATGGATGGCCGTGCGGCGCAGCCAGACCTGGGCCAGGCTGTAGCGTTCCTCGATAAAGGCGGCCTGTGCTGCGATCTGCCCGGCGGCAAAGCGATCATCCGGATCAGTGGAATAGCGAAACGCATATCCGGCGGCTTTGCGGCTGAGCGCCATCTCGCCCTGTGAGCCATGGGCCATGGCCAGCACGAAATAGGCCACCGGATCGCGGGGATCGGCCTGCAACAGCCCGCGCGAGATCTGGATGGCCTGTCCGAAATCCCCGGACTGCAGCGCATCCACGGCCAGTTGGCGCACCTGCGGAATGGTCAGTTGAATAGGCGCGCCGGCCTCATTTGCCTGCGCCGGACTGCATAGCCCCAGGCCAAGACCCAGAGCCAGACAGGCTGCGCGGATCACACGGTCAAGAAGATCAGTCACACAGCGGATCGGCA
This sequence comes from Aestuariivita sp., assembly GCF_049276915.1. NCBI lineage: Bacteria > Pseudomonadati > Pseudomonadota > Alphaproteobacteria > Rhodobacterales > Paracoccaceae > Aestuariivita > Aestuariivita sp. Next base: position 2,420 of record NZ_JBASXK010000045.1, read on the forward strand.
CCGGGCTGACCACATTGAACAAGGACGAAAATCCCGAACTCTTCTTCATCGCTCAACTGGCTGATGTGATCTTCAACAAACAGGCCTCCGGCAACTGCACCGGCATTCGCGCCGCCAAATATGCCGCCATAGGTGCCGCGGTTGTTGCCGCTTTGAACGACATTCCCGGTAAAGGTGCCGTCTGCGGCAATCGCGGTCGGGGCCAGTTCGATGTTTTCCGGAATGATTGCCAGGTTGTCGGGGATCTGGCGTGAGGTGATCGCGCCGTTCAGGGTGTTGTCGCCAAAGTCCGCGTTTATGAGAATGACGCCCGTAATTTCAGCGGCCTGGGCAGGGCGTAAATCGGCGGGAACAGCCGGATTTGGCGGCAGAAGATCACCGTTGTCTCCGGCACCGTTGAGCAATCCGACATAGCGCCCGGCATAAGAGGCCAGCCCGGTGGTTGCGGTCACCGTGGGCGGATCAAAGGTGCCGGTCCGGGTGTAGGCGGCACCGCCAAAGTAGGTGCCGAACTGCGGGCCGGTCAGGACCAGCACTGCACGGGTCCCATTGATATCGCGGACCTAAAGCGTCCCGTCTTTAACCTGAGACATATCCGGCAGCCTTGAAGTAGTTCCAGCATTCCTGGGGCGAATAGAGATCGCATATCTCGGCGATGGCCTCGAACATGTCGGTGAATGTCCGCGCGC
>NZ_JBASXK010000046.1:0-11212 GCF_049276915.1 Aestuariivita sp.
GGAGAAGGAAGCCTTAAAAATTTATCAAATAAAATCAATAATATAGTTTCCATCTATATGTTTTGTAAACCAAATGTAAATAAAAGGTTACATTTAACTTATTGATATCATTTAATTTAATATGGAATTCCAAGGGACAATGATACCACTGGTTATTTAGTCATATGCATACAATACTCTCAAGGTGGGACCATGATTTTCAGCGCCAATCAACAATGAAACCCCAGTCGATAGTCAAACAGCGAAAGTTCAGTGACCTGCTTCAAGCATCCCTTGGGAAGTATGCTAATAGAGCGATTGAGGCTGCACAGGTGATCGAAGAGCTAATCGCAATGGCGAAGGCGTTCCGAGAGGATCTAGCTCGGCGGGATAGCCACAATCTGAGTGACGAAGAAGAAGCTTTTTATGACGCCTTAGCCAAGAATGAATCTGCACAGCAGGCGATGGGTGAGGAAGTGCTCGTCGAGATGGCACGAGAAGTTGCCAAAAAGCTCAGAGAAAACCTAACAGTTGATTGGGCGGTTCGTGATAGCGTTCGTGCAAAACTCCGCATTGTGATCCGGACCCTGCTTCGCAAATACAAATATCCACCTGATCAATCGAAAGATGCTGTAGAAATGGTTCTACGTCAGGCTGAAGTGATTTCTGAGTTTGAAATGGCAGCTTAAGGAGAAAAGACATGGCAGGAAGCGTTAATAAGGTCATCCTAATCGGCAACCTGGGGGATGATCCAAAGATTAACAATCTTCCCAGTGGTCAAAAGGTTGCCAACCTTCGTGTTGCAACATCAGAAACTTGGACAGATCGGGTTTCAGCGGAAAGACGGGAGCGAACCGAGTGGCACTCGGTGTCAATCTTCGATCCCAGCACCGTGGACTATGCCTCTAAGTATCTCAAGAAGGGAGATAAAGTTTACATTGAGGGCAAGATCCAAACCCGTAAGTGGCAAGATCAAAATGGAACTGATCGCTATTCGACTGAGGTCGTAGTGAACTCAATCGGTGGGCAGTTGGTGGGTTTATCCTCTCAAGGTTCAAACCACTCCACTGCATCATTAGACGAGACCATGAGAGGCTCCAAAGAAATCAGCAGCGATGATTTTGGCGATGTTCCGTTTTAAGCTGGTAGGCGCATCTCATAAGAATCTTTAGAGTAGCACCACATGGAACTTGAGGTAGACATTCCGGAGTTCATCGAACTCTTGAGGCTTGCAGAACACTCCCTCGCTGGAGACCTCTTGGAGGGATTAAGCCTCTACAATCCCTCGACCGATGAAGAGTATTGCCCTTTCCTCATTGATAAAGGTGTAGCTAAATTTACTGATTTAAAAGGACAATCACGTTCAGTGCCGCTGTCTGCAATGAGCCAGTGGTCCGTCATTATCCCAGATGAAAGTATCTTGAATTCAACAGAACTGCAGGCACGAACCAGTTCTGGCAGACGACAGGAGCTTGTTTCTCAGTTAAACCGGATTGGCTTGGTCAGCGGTCAAACGCAGTCTCTCGAAGATCTCCAAATCATCATAGATGCATGGCAAACGCCAATTTCCAGCACACAGAAGGACTTTAGACGCCAAGTTTATCGGGCGATCAAAAAGCTAGAGAATGAGCCTGGACTGACCGTCGCATCATACAGGCTTGGCTTGCCAACAAGCTGAACTCCAGGGTCTTAGGGGCAAGGTTTAAACGCTTCGGCAAGAGGCTTGGCCGAAAAGCGCACTGAGCCGCGATGACAAACAGGTCCTCAATCTGATCCGAAGCGCCACCAGTGAGGATTTAACACCAACCTTGAAACCGCTCCTGCCCAGCTGGCTCCAGATGACTGCCGTTAAATTGCGGGAAGATTTGTGAGTCTTTAGCTGGTTTGGCTGGCGACGGCCCATACTGGACCCTCAGAATCTTATGCTCATGCTGCGCTTGCAGCCCACTTTGCGGACATTCGCTCCGCCTGTTGATTGGCGCAGTGTGGACGTGCCGCGGTTTGATGCCGCTCCTTTGATTGCATTTATTGCAACAAAGGAGACGAACTATGGGAACGAAACGAACAGAGGAATTTCGGGCTGATGCGGTGCGGTCATCTTCAAATCAGGCGGCGTTGATGCATCCACAGCCAGAAGATCAGCAGCCGAACCTGCCAAGCGATCTGATGCTGCACCTCAATAGTTTTACACGATCCCTCGTTGTGACGCCAGGGTAGGGTGTTGCGGCAAACTCTGCCGGTCTTCTGCTTGCCATTGATTGACTGTTTGAAAGGCCAAGGCCATGACTTTGCCAAGAAGCAGATTGCGCCCTAATCAGCATGTATCGCAATGTAATCGTGAACAGATGCACAGGCGCAGGTCATGCGCTTAAATTAGTTGGGGAAAAGTCAGCATGAAATGGGCGCGTGGAATAACGGGCGACGGCTCGGAGGTGATGGGTGTGGTCGCGGACGGAATGCTGCATCCACGCGCTACGCTTGGATCAGATTTGGCCACGGGCGATGCCATTTCACTAGACGATGTCACCTTGTTGGCCCCAGTCGATCCGGGCAAATTCATCGGTCTCTGGAACAATTTCAAGGCGGCGGCCGAAAAGGGCGGGATGGCGCATCCCGAACACCCCTTGTACTTTTTTAAAGCCGATACGTCGCTAAGCGGTCCGGGAGCAGAAGTTGTGTTGCCTGCCGCCGCAGGACGGGTGGTGTTCGAGGGTGAGCTAGGGATCGTGATCGGCAAGACCTGCGAGAACGTCACCCCCGAGGCCGCCAAGGATGCGATATTCGGATACACCTGCATCAATGATTTCACATCTTTGGATGTCTTGAATGCGGACCCGTCCTTTCCACAATGGACACGCGCGAAAAGCTTTGATGGGTTTGGCGTCGTGGGGCCGGTGATCGAAACCGACATCGACTGGCGCGCGCTGGAGATCAAGGTTCTCGTGAATGACAGGGAACGTCAGTCATATCCGGCCTCCGACATGATCCTGTCGCCTGAACAGATCGTCAGTTGCCTCTCCCAGGACATGACGCTTAATCCTGGTGACCTTATCGCCTGCGGTACCTCAATCGGTGCCCGCCCGGTCAAGGCCGGGATGGTTGTCGAGGTAGTGATTGACGGGATCGGTGAGGTTGGCGTGACCTTGAGCGCGCCAATGGATGCGTAACCCAACCTGAATTTGGCAAAGCCTTGCCGAAGGTGACACGCCCACAATCGCATCGCGCTGAGTTCTGTGCGGATGACTGCCGCTGGCATTAGGCCCGTCGGCGCGTGGGCGTGGGTGGTACACGCACTGTTTGCTGCTGATGCGATGGCGGCGTCGGGCCTGTCCCCCCTTGAAAAACCGGCCGGACACGACCCGCGGCACGCGTCTTAGAATGATTCGGTTTTATGACATGGCCAATATTTGAAAAATTCATTCAAATTTGGGCAGGCCTGACGTGCAATTGGGCAGTATACCTTTGAGTACCGAAAAACATCTGGATTACAAGGGCTTAAAAAAACTCAGGAATTTGTGTTCGCAAGTAAATTACAAAATTATTTTTATTGACGAAATAAAGTTGCGCATTCATTACAGCATCAACCGCAGAGACCTGCAGCCCAGCCGCTGATCTCGCTCACTGAATTTGGCGCACCCAAGACGCGCACCGAGATAAAGGCAGCTCTTGGAGATGATAAAATCCATCCTCGTTCCTGTGCGTGGCGATGGCATGGTTGCAACCGTGCTGGCACACGCGGCTGAACTGGCCAAGCAGCACAAAGCGCAGGTAAGTGTTGTGCATTGTCGTGCGCAGGCCAAAGACCTCATGCCACAAGGCGTGCCGCTGAGTGAATTCGCCCGCAAAGTGATGTTGGAGCAGGCAACTGAGCTGGCCGATCGTCAGGAAAACCATCTGCGCGGCATCCTGCATCGCCTCGCGCTGGATTTTGGTTTGAGTGAAGACCCCAACGCCGAGGGCACCGCGCTGTGTACCTTCACCGAAGAGCAGGGCCGCATGGCGGATGTCGTCAAGCATGCGGGTCGGTTGTCCGACCTTATCGTTCTCCCAAAGCCCCAGCGGGAACGCAATCTTGGCCAAAGCTCTTTGAAGGCAGCGCTTTATGGCGCCGGGCGGCCTGTTCTGATTTGCCCGGGGCAACTACAGCCGAATGAAACCTTCGCACAGCACGTGGCGGTGGGCTGGAACGGATCGCTGCCTGCCTCCCGTGCCGTCGCAAACTCATTGGATTTAGTTCAATCAGCGAAACGGGTAAGCATTTTGACCGGTGGCAAAGTGCAAAGCCACGGGCCGACCGTTGACGAACTGGTGGAATATTACGCTATGCGCGGCATCGAAGCCGAAATCGTACGCTTCGAAGAAAGCGATCCTGCAACGGGGCTTTTGAAAACCTGCGAACACATCGGTGCAAGCCTGCTGATCATCGGGGCCTACAGCCACAGCCACGAGACCGAGATGCTGTTTGGCGGCAATACAGAGCGCATCGTCGACAACACCGAAATGCCCATCCTGATGGCGCATTGATCAACAACATGCGCCGCATGACGGCCTGGAACAGTGGGGCATACCCCACGCAGACTTAAGACTGCACAAAACGTGTAACGATACGTCCAAATTGACGGTCATTTTTTAGGGAGGAGACCACAATGAAACTGACAAAACGGTATTTTCTGGGGCTGGCCATCGGCAGCACACTTGCAGCACTGCCAATCACGGCACTGGCCGACGATTGGCAGCCGACCCGCCCGATTGATTTCACAATCATGGCAGGCCCGGGCGGCGGCGCAGACCAGATCGCGCGCTTCGTGCAATCGGTTGTCGAAGCAAATGACATGACCAACCGTCCCTTGATCCCAACCAATCGTGGTGGCGGGTCCGGTGCAGAAGCACTGTTGCACCTCAAGGATGCACGCGATCCAGATCACACGCTCATGGTGACGCTGAACTCGTTCTACACGACGCCGATCCGCCAAGAGGGTCTGGGTGTCGATATCGAACAATTCACACCAATCACGATGATGGGCGTCGATCCGTTTGTGCTTTGGGTACACAAAGACTCTGGCATCACAACGTTCGAGCAGTACATCGACAAAGTCCGCGAGATGGACGGCGAGTACGTGATGGGTGGTACTGGTTCCGGTCAGGAAGATTCGATCGTCATTGCCTACATGTCTGGCGCCTATGACCTTGATATCAAGTACATTCCTTACGACGGCGGTGGTGCGGTTGCCAAAGACCTTGCAGGTCAGCAGATCATGGCGACCGTCAACAACCCAGCTGAAGCCAAAGGCTTTTACGAAGCGGGTGACTTCGTTCCCCTGCTGGCCTTCTCGGACGAGCGCATGGACGCCTATCCAGATGTTCCGACCATGAAGGAAAAGGGCCACGACTTCTCGTACTACAACCAGCGGGCCATCGTTGGTGCGCCGGGCATGTCCGACGAGGCCGCAGCCTACTATCGCGACCTGTTTGGCCAGGTTTACGACGGCGAAGAGTGGCAGAATTACCTTGTGTCCGAAAGCCTGTCGCCCCTGCCAATGGATGAGGCTGAAACGCGCGCCTACTGGGCGACACAGGTGGCAAACCACCGCCAGCTTCTTTCCGAAATCGACGGCTAAACCAGACTAAGAAAAGGGGGCAAAGATGCGCCAAGGTGAGATATCGCTCGCGGGGCTCCTTGCCCTCTTTTCACTCTATCTGATGTGGAAAAGCACTGAACTTCCCATCGGTTATATCAGCGGCCAAGGACCCGGCGGCGGGTTCTGGCCCTTCTGGTTGTCGTTGGTCATGCTGCTCAGTTGTGTTGCCATCGCCTGGAATTGGTGGCGCGGCAAAAGCCCTGCTTCTGTCAGTGACGAGCCGCTTATGGATGGCTTTGGCTGGCGCACGGTCCTGAATGTCGGCGGTGGCATCATCGGGTTTGTCGCGCTGATTTCCATCGTTTCGATGTATGGGGCCGTCGCGCTTTTCCTCGTCTACTACCTGCGCTTTCTGGGACGCCATTCGTGGCTGTTGACACTGGCGATGGCCATCTTCCTGCCGATTGGTCTGTTCTTCTTCTTTGAAGGTGCCATGCAGATTTCGATGCCCCAAGGCCTGCCCTTCACGCAGCCCTTCTTCGACGTGATGTACGACATCATCTACTGACGCAGCTGCGGACCAAGGAACACCATGGAAGTCTTTTCTTTTCTCGTCAGCGGCATCTTCACGGCGCTTGAACCCATCAATATCGGCTTGATCATCATCGGTGTGACGGTCGGGCTGTTCATCGGGGCCATGCCGGGCCTGGGGTCCGTAAACGGGGTGGCCATCTTGTTGCCGGTCACGTTCTTGGTGCCCCCGGCCTCGGCCATCATCTTTCTCGCGGCGATCTACTACGGGGCCATGTATGGAGGCGCGATTTCATCGGTCACGCTGGGGATTCCCGGGGCCTCGACCGCTGTTGCGACAACCTTTGACGGGCGACCGTTGGCGCTACAGGGACGCGCCAGCCTCGCACTGGTAACGGCCGCCCTCGCCTCGTTCGTGGGCGGCACCGTGGCCACCGTGTTCTTCACCCTTTTTGCCCCACTTCTTGCAACCGTGGCGCTCAACTTTGGCCCACCCGAGATCTTCGCCCTTATGCTGCTGGCCTTTGCGACCTTTGTTGGTCTCGGCGGCGATGACATTCCCAAGACTGTCTTCTCGATCTGCTTTGGCCTTGTGCTTGCGACAGTTGGTTTTGACACGATTTCCGGCGAACCAAGGCTTGTTCTATTCGACATTCAGGGTTTCCTGCGCGGCATTGGTTTCATCGTGCTAGCGATCGGTGTCTACGGCATTGGAGAGATGCTCTGGACGATCGAGCAAACGCGCGGAGAGATCACCACGACCAACCCCAAGATGACCGCCAAGGGCCTTGCCTCTGATGCCAAGGAAGCGGTGCGTCGTGGCTGGAAAGGCACTTGGATCGGCTCGCTCTTAGGGTTTTTCGTAGGCGTCTTGCCGGCAGCGGGTGCGACACCTGGCTCTCTCATGTCCTACGGCGTTGCCAAGATGATCTCAAAAACACCCGAAGAATACGGCAAAGGCTCACCCGATGGCGTTGCGGCCCCTGAAGCCGCCAACAATTCCGCGTCCACGGGTTCCATGCTGCCAATGTTGACATTGGGCATTCCGGGGTCACCCACCACGGCAATCCTGTTGGGTGGTATGGTGATCTGGGGCCTGACACCGGGACCGCGCCTTTTCGTCGATCAAAGCGAATTCGTGTGGGGCCTTATCGGATCTTTCTACATCTCCAACTTGGCCGCAGTGATCATCAACCTCGCGTTCATTCCGCTTTTTGTTTGGATGCTGCGCATGCCGTTTACGATCCTTGCACCCCTGATCTTCGTGCTGTCCATTGTCGGGGGCTTTGCCGCGTCTCGCAGCATGCATGACCTGTGGTTGATCGTGATTTTCGGAATTGGGGCGTTCTTCTTGCGCAAGTTCGACTATCCGCTCGCCCCTGCCGTTCTTGCGATTGTGCTTGGACCGATTGCTGAACCAACGATGCGCCAGTCCTTGCTCTTGTCATCGGGCGATCCGATGATCTTTTTCAACCGACCTGTTGCTGGCCCGATCACGGTGATCGCAATCTTCCTGATCCTTCTGCCAGCATTCAAAGTGCTGCGTCGCAAAATGCAGAAGGCCCCTGCCTGAAAACTGCGTCACCAATGACCAAGCGACACAGCCAACCGACACACAAAAAGAAATGAACCTCACGCCATGCAAAGACTTGAAGACCTGATCCAGCAGCACTCCGACACCGCACACGCCATCGGCGCACCTGGCCGCGAGTGGATGACATATGCCGACCTCAAGTCGCTGACCCAAACCGTGCTTCAGGCGCTGCGCAGCGCGGGGATCGGCGCACGTGACCGGGTTGCCATCGTCCTGCCGAACGGTCCGGAAATGGCCGCAGCCTTCGTCACGGTTGCACAGTCGGCAACCACAGCGCCATTGAACCCGGCCTACAAGGAAGACGAGTTTGCGTTCTACCTCGAAGACCTCAAGGCAAGCGCGATCATCGTTGAGGCGGGCTACGACGGACCCGCGCGCGCGGCAGCGGACCGCTTTGACATGACCGTGATCGAACTGACCGCGACAGAGCCTGCTGGAACCTTCACGCTATCCACAGACGCAAAGGGCGATGCCGCTGATACAGCCCCCGCCGCCGATGATGTCGCCCTTATCCTGCACACGTCTGGCACGACGTCGCGCCCCAAGATCGTCCCGCTGTTGCAATCCAATGTCGCGGCGTCCGCGGAAAACATCCGCGTGTCCCTTGCTCTGACGCCCGAGGATTGCTGCCTCAACGTGATGCCCCTGTTCCACATCCATGGCCTGATCGCCGCAGTCAGCGCATCGCTGGCAGCAGGCGCATCGATCAGCTGCGCACCGGGCTTTGATGCACTCAAATTCTACGGCTGGCTCGAAGAAGTTGACCCGACGTGGTACACCGCTGTGCCGACGATGCACCAGGCCATTCTGGCACGCGCTCCGCGCAATGCTGACATTATCAAGAACGCGCGTTTGCGCCTGCTGCGCTCCTCCTCTTCGTCCCTGCCCGGTCCTGTAATGACCCAATTGGCAGACACGTTTGGCGCACCGGTTGTCGAAGCCTACGGAATGACCGAGGCGGCGCACCAGATGTGCTGCAATCCGATTGAGCCGGGCCGTCAAAAACCCGGTGCTGTCGGTCTGCCCGCTGGTCCCGAAGTGCGCATCGCCCATGAAATCGAAAACCGACTTGTTGATGGCGTGGGTGAGATCTCCATCTCCGGCCCCAACGTCACACCCGGCTACGAGGCGAACCCAGAGGCCAATGAAAAGAACTTCTTCGACGCCGACGGCAAGCGTTGGTTCCGCACCGGGGACCAAGGCATGTTCGACGCGGACGGCTTCCTGTCCCTCACCGGTCGCCTGAAAGAGATCATCAACCGTGGCGGCGAAAAGATCAGCCCGCTTGAGGTGGATGGGATTTTGTCAGATCACCCTGCTGTCGCCCAATGCGTGACCTTCGCGGTGCCCCATGCCAAGCTCGGGGAAGACGTTGCTGCCGCCGTGGTCCTGAAAGAGGGTCAAAGCGCCACCGACCGCGATATCCGCGACTTTGCAAGCGAGCGTCTGGCCGCGTTCAAGGTCCCGCGCAAAGTTCTCATTCTTGATGAGATCCCCAAGGGCGCAACAGGCAAACTCCAACGCATCGGCCTCGCCGAGAAATTGGGTCTCGGTTAAGGATTCAGCCATGAAGATTTGCATTTTCGGCGCCGGCGCAATCGGCGGCTACATGGGCGCGAAAATGGCTCAGGCTGGCGCGGATGTCAGCCTTGTCGCCCGTGGCCCTCATCTCAAGGCCATGCGCGAAAACGGGCTGCGCCTGATCGAGGAAAGCGGCGGGACCACGGTTAACGTCACCGCCTCTGACAATGCCGAAGACCTTGGTCCACAAGACTATGTGATCGTCACGCTCAAGGCACACTCTGTCCCTCCGGTTGTCCCCAAGATGCAACCACTGATTGGCGACAACACCACAATCGTCTCTGGCGTGAACGGTGTTCCGTGGTGGTATTTCCACAAGATCGGTGGCCCACTTGAAGGCACACGCCTTGAAACCGTCGATCCCGGCAACGCGCAATGGGACGGCTTTGGCCCGGACCGCGTGCTCGGCTGCGTCGTCTACCCGGCGGCCGAGGTTATCGAGCCCGGCGTCGTGAAGCATATCGAAGGCAACCGTTTCTCATTGGGCGAACCGGACGGATCCAAGTCCGACCGCGCCATGGTACTTTCCAAGGCTCTGGCCGCCGCAGGCCTCAAAGCCCCCGTAAGGCCAAAGATCAGGGATGAGATTTGGGTGAAGCTCTGGGGCAACTTGTCATTTAACCCGATCTCCGCCCTGACCCACTCAACACTGGATGTCCTGTGCACCGATCCCGGTACACGGGAGGTCGCGCGCAACATGATGCTCGAAGCACAGGCAATCGCAGAAAAGCTTGGCGTCAAGTTCCCCATCGATGTGGACCGTCGCATTCAAGGCGGCGCAGACGTAGGCGCCCACCGCACCTCAATGCTGCAGGATCTCGATCAAGGTCGTCCAATGGAAATCGATGCACTTGTCGGCTCCGTCAAGGAACTTGGACACGTGACCGAAACACAAACACCGACTATTGATACGGTGCTATCCCTCATTGCACTGCGCGGAAGAATTGCCGGACTCTATGGTACCTGATGCACGTTTATTGACGACGCAAAGGTCGCTTTGCAATTGTGTCTGTTGAGCCGTCGGAGCTGTCCACTTCTGACGCTCCTCGCACACCGACGGTCGGTTAAAAAATCTCTATCTCCTCCCGATAGTATGACGATGGAAACACCATGTATGGCTGACAAAAGCTCCTGTGATATGTTGATCGCATGAACAGTGCTTATATGGGACCGCGCATACGCAAACTGCGGACAGAGAGAGGGCATTCTCGAGAGCAGATGGCAATTCGTCTGGGGATTAGTAAGTCATACCTTAGCCAGCTAGAGCGAAATTCAAGACCAGTCTCAATGGCGGTTCTTGTAAAACTGTTGGAAACATATCGTATCGATCTAAAGCAGTTTTCGGATCATTGGCAGGCAGCCGCCCTGGAAGACCTTGTCTGCGCATTTGAGGATCCAGTGTTCCAAGACCTTGATGCAAATCTCAAGCAATTCAGATTGGCAGTCGCTCAATGTCCCGATTTGGTGACCGCCTTTCTTCGACTATACGAAAAAAGATCGAATGGGCGGGCTAGAAAAAAAAATGGAACCGTTCCTCCGCCTGGGCTCGGCTAACAATTCTTGGCGGATTGTCCGCTGGGCAATCTTTCTGAAGGCTTTGCCTATCTGATTGTATTGATTGTGCGGCAGACTTGCGGTGACGCAAGCGTCGCGTTCTGATGGTCCTCTGTTTGTTCCTTTCTCGTTGTTTGAGGGTGCGTTTGACAGCGTTTGGTATGACTATGACCTGTCCAGCGCCTACCCATCGGCGATGGCGCTGATCGGACGACCAGATTGGGACAACTGCCGCCCCATCCGTGACACCGATGAATTGCTGAGCTTTCGGTCACCTGGCCGACCAGGGGATCACGCTGTGCTCGGGCACGTTGGTGGACGCGACCATTATCGACGCGCCATCCTCGACCAAGAACCAGGCCAAGGCGCGCGATCCCGAGATGTCGTCGACAAA
>NZ_JBASXK010000047.1:0-61768 GCF_049276915.1 Aestuariivita sp.
ACCTAAATCCTAGTAGCGCGATATGAAGAGGCTGATCCATCGGATGAACCAAACCGCCCACATATCTCTTCAGTTCTATTCTGTTTTCAAAGAACGTAGCGACAACAAAACTGAGATGCGCCCTATAACACCGGCGCGCCCCGCCCTGTCTGCCCCTGGTTTTATAAAACGACACGTTGCCATCCAGCCCGGTTGCCGCAACCAACAAAACATCACTGCGTCGCCGGTGAAGCGGGTTCTACGGTTAGGCACCGATACCCGCAACCCCTTTTTTCATGAAAAGCCCATTTTTTTACAGGTTTCCTGAAATCCATTTTATTTCAGTGGTTTAGATTATCCATCTTCTTGCATTCATGCGTTTTGTCCGTCGCTAACATCGTGAAATCTGCGCTCCGGCTGAGCGTGACACACCACATATTGCGTTATCCACAGAGCTATCCCCAAGACCGGCAGAACCCGCCCAGACTCAGGGCCCGGAATCGGGGCGACTCGGGCCGAATCCATGGCATCACATCACACAGTCGCCCGGTTGCGGCGGGATGGCAGGCGCAGCGCCAACAATCCAATGATCGCGCCCATGTAGAATAGCGGCTCCAACTGAAACCCCTTGGCCAGCCAGATGAAGTGCAAGGCACCCAGAAGAGCGCAGAGATAAACAAGCTTGTGCAAATGCCGCCAGCGCGGCCCCAGCTTGCGCACCGACCAGTTGTTGGACGTTATCGCCAAAGGGATCATCAGCACGAAAGCCAGCATGCCAACGGTAATGTAGGGGCGCTTGACGATGTCCTTCCAGATCTCGGACAGGAATTGCACATCCAGCACCATCCAGACCAACAGATGACAACAGACATAATAGAAGGTGATCAACCCGATCGCCCGGCGGAACCTCAGCAGGTTCAGCCCCGCAAATCGGCGCAAGGGTGTCACGGCCAGGCCTGCCACCAGAAACTGCAGAGCCAATTCACCCAGGCGGCGCTCAAGTTCCTTAATCGGCTCGACACCCAGCCCCCCCGTAAAGCCCTGATACACCAGCCACGGTGCAGGCAACGCGCAGAGACTATAGACGAGCCATATCGGTATGGCGCGTATCCGCGTGTTTATCCGATCGAGCGCGGTCATCCGATATCATCTGCATATGCAGAGGCACAGAGCATGGGAGCCCAGAAGACATGCGCACCTGTCTGTCGCAGGCCGGCAAGCTCAGCCTCTTGCCGGGTCCTTGGCAGTATCACATGGTCCTTGGTCAATGATATTTGACCAGGTCCATTCCTTCATACAGGCTGGCCACTTCTTTTTCATACCCGTTGAACATCAATGTCGGGGTTCTGCGTGCAAGCAACCCGCCACCGACGCGCTGCTCATAGGCCTGGCTCCACCTTGGGTGGTCCACGTTCGGGTTCACATTGCTGTAGAACCCGTATTCATTCGAGCTGTACTTGCCCCAGGCGGTCGGTGGTTCCTTGTCGGTCAGTGTGATCCGCACGACGGACTTGATGGATTTATACCCGTATTTCCATGGCACCACCAAACGCAGCGGAGCACCGTTCTGGTTCGGCATGGGTTTGTCATAAAGCCCCGTCGCCATGATCGTCAGCGGGTGCATCGCCTCGTCGAGGCGCAAACCTTCCACATAGGGCCAGTCGATCACGTTATAGCGCAGACCGCGCATTTCCGACGGGCGGGCCAGAGTTTCAAAGGCCACGTATTTCGCGCTCTCCTGCACGCCCACCATATTCAGCAGATCGGCCAGTTCGAACCCGTTCCAGGGGATCACCATCGCCCAGCGCTCCACGCAGCGCAAACGATAGATCCGCTGTTCGATCGTCATCGAAGACATGATGTCCTTGAAGTCATAGGTGCCCGGATTGTCGACCATGCCATCGATCTCGATGCTCCAGGGATCAGTCGTCATCTCATGGGCATATCGCGCCGGATCACCCTTGTCGGTGCCGAATTCATAGAAATTGTTGTAGCTGGTGATCTCTTCCCAGGTGTTCGGCTCCAACGCCCTCGCATCTGCCGTTGCATGTGCCTGTCCTGCAGCAATCGCCCCCAGACCAAGGCCCGCCGCAGCACCTGCGATAAGTTGGCGACGGTTCAGAAAGGCGTCATATGGTGTAACGTCAGCAGCGGTCAGGTCATTTTTCCAGCGATAGGCCATCGGGCACTCCTGTTCGAGGGTTACTCAATACTTATAGCACCGGGAACAAAGTCAAAACTAAACTGAACTCACGATTGAGAGAGGGAATTGTAACTTGGCAGCAGCTCATTCATCGGGATGCTTCGGCCATTGTCCTGAACAATCCGCACATGACGTCGGCGCATCAATCGCGGCTCGGCGACGCCGACCGAATGGGCGATCATCTCGACCTCCTTGATGATGCCCTTGGCATAGTTGGCGACGCGTTTGTACTTGTCCTCGACGACCAGCCCCTTCTGGAAACGTGGATCATGGGTGGTAATCCCGGTCGGGCAGGTGTTCCTGTTGCATTTCAAGGCCTGAATACAGCCCAGGCTGAACATGAAACCGCGCGCCGAATTCACGAAATCAGCCCCCGCGGCCAGGGCCCAGGCCACATCGCCGGGATTGACCAGCTTTCCGCTGGCGATCAGCCGGATACGCTCTTTCAGACCGGCCTCGTCGCGCAGGTTCGCGACGATGGGCAGCCCCTCGCGGATGGACACACCCACCAGATCAATCAGCGGCATGGGTGCCGCCCCGGTGCCGCCTTCGCCCCCATCAATGGTAATGAAATCAGGTGCGCTTTCGGCACCGCGCGCATTGATCAGTGCAAACAGTTCCTCAAAGGGCTCTTGCGCCCCAAAGACGGTCTTGATGCCAACCGGTTTTCCCGTGACCTCGCGGATATGACCAACCAGGTCCAGAAGATCGCCAAAATCGTCGACCTCGCGATGTCGATTGGGCGATATGCCGTCCTGACCGACGTGCAATCCGCGAATGGCTGCGATTTCAGCGGTCACCTTCTCTCCGGGCAGGATACCGCCCTTGCCGGGCTTGGCGCCCTGCGCCAGTTTCACTTCGAACATGCGCACGCGTTCATGTGCTGCGACCGCACGCAGTTTCTCGTCGCTCAGATTTCCGTCTTTGTCCCGCACACCGAATTTTGCCGTACCGATCTGGAACACGAGGTCACCGCCCCCCTCAAGGTGAAACGGGCTGAGCCCGCCCTCGCCGGTGTTCAGCCAGATGCCCGCCTCTTTTGCACCCCGGCTGAGCGCCAGCACGGCCGGTTTCGAAATCGCTCCGTAGCTCATCCCGGAGATGTTGAAGAAGGACGGCGCACTATAGGGAATGCGCGCACCCGCCCCGATGACCATCGCTTCGCTCGAGGCAAACTGGTCATCAAGCGGAGGGAAAGCCGCATTCACGAAAATCGGTGTGCCCACGACAGAGAGATTGCGGGTCGATCCGAAAGCCACCGTGTTGCCTTTGCCATCTGCGGCACGATCCACCCAAAGACGTTGGGCCCGATTGAACGGAAGCTCTTCGCGATCCATCGCAAAGAAGTACTGGCGGAAGAACTCTCCAAGTTCGCTGAAGATATGGCGGAAACGTCCGATCACCGGATAATTGCGGCGGATGGCGTCACCGGTCTGCGTGCGATCAATGAAGAACAGGACAATGAGCGCCAGAACGATCAGACCAACTACGGCCGTGAAAGTGATGACCATTCCTTCGATCATGTTCATCGCAAAGTTCATGCATATCTCCCACTTTCAGACTGCTTTCTCACACACTGCCCGCGGGCAGCGCATCGGCGCAAGACTTTCGATAGCGCGCAGCTTGGGCCAGCCTGAAACGCCCCGTTCGCAGCGCCGGATTCTCACGGAATTCTGACGCGAGATAACGTTTGTGTAACTGGACATGCGAAAGCGACGCGGCCTAGTCCGGCGGCCGCTTTCGTCAAGTGCAGCAAGCGGAAATCCCCGGTGATCTGCAACCTGTCGCCCGGCGTACACTGCTCAGATGCCAATGAGCGCATCAGGGAACAAAAAGAGGACTATTCAATATGCTTCGCAGAACATTCATGGCTGTCGCCGCTGCAGCAACATTTGCAACGCCTGTGTTTGCCGGTGGCCACTCCAAGGACATCGTCGACACAGCGGTAGGTGCGGGCACCTTCAATACACTGGTTGCCGCCGTCACAGCCGCTGGTCTGGTTGACACGCTGAAAGGCGAAGGCCCTTTCACCGTCTTCGCTCCAACAGATGACGCCTTTTCCGCGCTGCCCGAAGGCACAGTCGAAAGCCTGCTGCTGCCCGAGAACAAAGACCAACTGGTTGCGATCCTGACATACCACGTCGTGCCCGGCAAAGTGATGTCGACGGATCTGACGGACGGCATGACAGCGGCAACCGTGCAAGGCGGCATGATCACCATCGATCTGGATAACGGCGTCATGGTCAATGATGCAAATGTCACCACCGCGGATATCGAAGCCGAAAACGGCGTCATCCACGTGATCGACAAAGTGATCCTGCCCGAGGGTTAAGACCTCATCTGACGATCGGCAAAGGCCCGCCGGAATGCGGCGGGCCTTTTTCATTGCTCGCTACATTCTCTGAAATGACGCATGGTGCAGGGATTATGGGAACCAGAGATCTCGACGATGTACCGACGCCGATGGCGTGGCACAGCTTCCCGAAAATCATAAAGGAAGACCAGATGAACCGCCGTTTTATACTGAAATCATTCGCCGCCACAGCAGCCCTCGGCGCCGTTGCGGCCTGTGCTCCTGCAAACACCACGCCGAACATCGTCGACATCGCGGCCAGTGATCCGAATTTCTCGACCCTAGTTGCCGCTCTATCCGCAGCCGGCCTCGTCGACACGCTCAGTGGCCCGGGCCCCTTTACCGTGTTCGCTCCGACCAATGCCGCCTTCAACGCATTGCCCGCAGGCACAGTGGACAACCTGCTTTTGCCTGAAAACCTGGACACGCTGCGCAGCATCCTGACCTATCATGTCGTGCCCGGCTCGATCACATCCAGCCAGTTGGTCGGAACACGTCAACGGGTGGCGACAGTTCAGGGCGGCACCGTCGATATCAACGGCGTGCAAAGCAAACTGAACTTTGGCGTGCGCGTGAACGACGCGAATGTCACCACCGCCGATATCATCGCGTCGAACGGCGTGATCCACGTGATTGACAAAGTGCTTTTGCCCTGACCTTTGCTCGCGCAAAAAAAGGCCCCGCCGGAAAACCGCGGGGCCTTTTTGATGACTTAATGCACGACCGCATCTTCGGGGCGCGGACGGTTCGAGCTTGAAACCTTGCCGCCGATGATCAGGCCATCGGCACCTGCACCGATCTCTATGGTCTCGCCATCCCTGACGTCGCCAGCCAGAAGCATTTCCGCCAGCGGATCCTGAATCGCCCGCTGCATTACCCGTTTGAGAGGGCGCGCACCGAACACCGGATCATAGCCTTCGTCGGCCAGCCACGTCTTTGCCGCATCTGTCAGTTCCAGAATGATCTTGCGACCAGCCAGACGTTTGGCAAGAGATGCCAACTGGATATCGACAATGCCGTCCATATCGGCCCGTGAAAGCCGGTCAAAGATGATTGTTTCATCCAGACGGTTCAGGAACTCGGGCCGGAAATGGGCCCGCACAGCATCCATCACATCACGCCGAGCGCCGGCTGCATCCGCGCCATCGGGCAACTGGCTCAAAGCCTGAGCGCCAAGGTTCGATGTCAGCACGATCAGCGTCTGTTTGAAGTCAACGGTTCGGCCCTGACCGTCGGTCAGCACACCATCGTCCAGAACCTGCAACAGCACGTTGAACACATCTGGGTGGGCCTTTTCGACCTCGTCGAACAGGACAACCTGATAAGGCCTGCGCCGCACCGCTTCGGTCAACGTGCCGCCTTCCTCATAGCCGACATAGCCGGGAGGCGCGCCGATGAGGCGGGCCACAGAGTGTTTCTCCATGAATTCCGACATGTCGATCCGAACCATCGCGTTGTCATCATCAAACAGGAAGTTGGCCACAGCTTTGGTCAGCTCGGTCTTACCCACGCCGGTCGGCCCGAGGAACAGGAACGAGCCAAGCGGCCGGTTCTCGTCATTCAGCCCGGCTCGCGCGCGACGCACCGCATTTGCAACGGCTTTCACGGCAGAGTTCTGACCGATGACCCGACGATGCAGCGCGTCTTCCATGCGCAACAGCTTCTCACGTTCACCTTCCAACATTCTGGACGTGGGGATACCGGTCCAACGCTCGACCACGGCGGCGATCTGTTCGGGGCGCACGGCCTCTTCAACCATCACACCGTTTTCTTCCTGGGCTTCCGCATCAAGCAATTGCTTTTCCAGCTGCGGGATCACGCCATAAGACAGCTCTCCCGCTTTGGCGAGATTGCCTTCGCGCTTGGCGATATCCAGTTCGGCCCGCGCGCGGTCCAACTGCTCCTTGAGGTCGCGCGCCGAGGCAAGCTTGTCACGTTCAGCCTGCCACTGAGCCGTCATCTCCGCGGATTTCTCCTGCAGATCACTCAGCTCTTTCTCAAGCGTTTCCAGACGATCTTTCGACGCCTGATCATCTTCAAGTTTCAGAGCTTCAACCTCGATCTGCATCTGCAGGATCTGACGATCCAGCTGATCCAGCTCTTCGGGCTTGGAATCCACCTCCATGCGAAGACGGCTGGCCGCTTCATCAACAAGGTCGATGGCCTTGTCCGGCAGGAACCGGTCGGTGATATAGCGATGGCTGAGCGTTGCAGCCGCCACCAATGCGCTGTCCGAGATGCGCACGCCATGGTGCAATTCGTACTTTTCCTTGATACCGCGCAGGATCGAAACCGTATCTTCAACGGTTGGCTCCGCGATCAGGATTGGCTGAAACCGACGCGCCAGTGCGGCGTCTTTCTCGACGTATTTGCGATACTCATCCAACGTGGTCGCGCCGATACAATGCAACTCACCGCGCGCAAGCGCCGGCTTGATCAGGTTCGCTGCATCCATCGCGCCATCGGACTTGCCCGCGCCAACCAGCGTGTGCATCTCGTCGATGAACAGGATGATTTCGCCAGCAGCCTCGGTCACTTCGGTCAGAACCGCCTTCAGTCTTTCCTCGAACTCACCGCGATATTTCGCGCCTGCGATCAGCGCACCCATATCGAGCGCCAGCAGTTTCTTGTCGCGCAGGGATTCCGGCACATCACCATTGATGATGCGCAGTGCCATGCCTTCGGCAATCGCCGTCTTGCCGACTCCGGGCTCACCAATCAGAACCGGGTTGTTCTTGGTGCGCCGACTCAGGACCTGCATCGAGCGCCGGATTTCCTCGTCCCGCCCGATGATCGGGTCGATCTTGCCTTCCCGCGCCGCCTGCGTGAGATCGCGAGCGTATTTCTTGAGAGCGTCATAGCCTTCCTCGGCACTCGCCGTGTCGGCAGTGCGTCCTTTGCGGATATCATTGATCGCTTCGTTCAGCTTCTGGGCAGACACAGCACCTGCGTCCAAAGCGTCTTTGGCTTTGGATTTGACCATGCACAGGGCCATCAGGATGCGTTCCACCGGCACAAAGCTATCGCCGGCCTTGCTGGCAAGCGCATCTGCCTCGGCCAGCACCTTGGCAGTCGCGCCATCCAGATAGGTTTGGCCGTCTCCGCCAGAGACGACCGGAATCTTGGAAATGGCCAGATCATTTGCCTCGGCAACCCGCGCCGGATCACCGCCTGCGTGTTTGATCAGGTTGCTGGCCAGCCCCTGATCGTCGTCAAGCATCGCTTTCAGAATATGCTCGGGTGCCAGGCGTTGATGGCTTTCCCGGATCGCAATGGTTTGTGCCGCCTGGATGAATCCACGCGCACGCTCCGTGAACTTTGCTAAGTCCATGGTCATTCTCCTTGTCTAAGCGCCCTGTGGTTGCTGCGCCCGCCTGGCGGCACACAGTCTGTTTTGGGCCTCACTCACAATGTGGGAAAAGCGTTGCTTCAGTTCAAGGTTTCGTGATCTGAAAATCGACACCCGCATTGCGCAGCTCGTCATGGACATGACTATGCCCGCGGTCTAGGGAACGCGCACCAACAGCAAAGGGGCACCCATGACAGATGACCGATTGATTGTTGCGCTGGATGTACCCAACGCGCTGGACGGGTTGGCTATGGCCGAGCGGATTGGCGACAGTGTCGGGTTTTACAAGATCGGTCTTGGCATGCTGACCGGCGGAGGCCTGGCCTTGGCCAATGAACTGAAACAGGACCATGGCAAGCGCATTTTCCTGGATATGAAGCTATTTGACATCGGGGCCACGGTCGAGGCCGCGGTGCGTGGGCTGGCACAGTTCGAATTGGATTTCCTGACCGTGCATGGCGATCCGCATGTGGTGCGCGCAGCCAAGGAAGGGGCAGCCGGCAAGGACCTCAAGATACTCGCGGTCACGATCCTGACCTCTCTGGACCGCAGCGATCTGGATGCAGCCCTGATCCGCGACGGAGACATCCGCGATCTTGTTGCCGAACGTGCCGCCCGTGCCTTCGAGGCCGGTGCAGACGGTGTCATTGCTTCACCCCAAGAAGCCGCCATGATCCGCGCTTTGCCCGAAGCAAAAGGCCGCCTGATCGTCACCCCGGGCGTGCGGCCGGCCGGAGCGGCCCTTGGCGATCAGAAACGCGTCGCGACACCGGCGCAGGCCATCTCGGACGGTGCAGACCATATCGTTGTCGGCCGTCCAATATGGCAAGCCGCCGATCCAAAAGCTTCGGCACAGAAAATTTTGGCCGAACTCGCAGGGGTTTAGTACCGCCCTGTGCTTTCAAGGGCACAAGGCTGGGTTGATTGGCCTGGTCTGGAATTCCATACTTTGCGTTTTTGCAACTCTGAGCGACTATATTGAGTGAGACACTCCCCGACGGACCTTTTCTTCCTGTGGTTCGTTAACTCCCCCCGCCTCATCAGCGGGGGGTTTTTATTTTTCACGTATTTGGCTTATGTGCCTTGCAGCGTATACTGTGACCAGCACATCTTCGCGCGCGCAGTACACCGCGCCCATAGCCGCCCGAGCCGATGCCAGCCCTTTGTCGTGACTGCCTTACCCAATTCCAAGCAGGCCGCCGCTGTCCGTCTTGCGGCAGCCGGCGCACCGTGTCGAATCCGGAACTGTTCGATCTGTCGATTGCGCATATGGATTGCGACGCGTTTTACGCTTCTGTGGAAAAGCGGGACAACCCGTCACTGGCAGACAAACCGGTCATCATAGGTGGTGGCCGACGCGGCGTGGTCTCGACGGCCTGCTATGTCGCGCGCATCCGGGGCGTGAAATCTGCCATGCCGATGTTTCAGGCGCTCAAGCTGTGCCCCGATGCGGTCGTGATCAAACCCAGGATGGAGGCCTATGCCGAAGCATCCCGCGCGATTCGCGCGATGATGGAAGAGCTGACCCCCGCGATCCAACCCTTGTCTCTGGATGAGGCGTTCATGGATCTCTCCGGCACACAGAAACTGCATGGTGCACCACCGGCTGTGATGCTGGCTCGGCTGATCCGAAGAATGCGCAGCGAGCTGGGGTTGACCGGCTCGATCGGGCTGTCTCACAACAAGTTCCTGGCGAAAGTCGCCTCGGATCTGGACAAGCCGCATGGGTTTTCGGTGATCGGCAAAGCAGACACGGATGCGTTTTTGCGCGACAAACCCGTGCGCATGATCTGGGGCGTCGGAGAGGCAGCGCAACACGCGCTGGAAAAGGCAGGCATCCGGACCTTCGCGGACCTGCTGCGTTGGGACAAAGAGGGGCTAGTCGCGCGGTTCGGCTCGATGGGCGAACGGCTCTGGCACCTGGCGCGCGGCGAGGACCACCGGCGCGTCACCGCGCATGAGCCGATCAAGTCCATATCAAACGAGACGACCTTCAACACGGACACGAACGATCCCGACCTGCTGGATGGGCACCTGTGGCGCATGGCCGAAAAAGTGGCGGACCGCGCCAAGGCCAAGCGCATAGCAGGCCGCGTGGTCACGCTGAAACTCAAGCGCGCAGATCACAGTTCGCTGACTCGGCAAGTCGCCCTGCGTGACGCCACTCAGATGGCCGATGCAATCTATCGCAATGCGCGCGGTCTTTTCGATCAGCTGGGTGATGAAGGCCCCTATCGGCTATTGGGCTGTGGGCTGTCGCATCTGTGTCCCGAAGAAGAGGCCGATCTGTCCGGCGATCTGCTGGATCCCGGCGCAATCCGGCGCAGCGGTGCCGAAAAAGCGACAGACAAGATCCGCGAACGCTTTGGAAAAGATGCCATCCTGAAAGGGCGCGCCTTGCGTTGATGTTATTCCGCTGCCAAAGGCAGGTCCCGCGCCTGCAGTCCGGTGATCTCGGCCACGACCCCACGCAGAAGATCACGGAATACATCAAAATTGGCATTCGGCTCTATCAGCTTCTCATCCATGTAAAGCGCGCGGTCGATCTCGATCTGGACCGCATGCTGACCCCGTGACGGGCGCCCATAGGCCTGCGCAATATACGCACCCGCAAATGGCGCGTTGCGCGTTACAACCAATCCGGCCGCAGCAAAGGCCGCTTCGATCTGATCCACGATCTCGCCACTTGCCGCCGCGCCAAAACGATCCCCCAGAACAATCTCGGGCCGTTTCACGGCAGATCGCGCAACCCCGTCCAGGGCCTCATGCGGCATGGAATGGCAATCCACCAAGATCGCCTGCCCGAATTGCCTGTGCGCGTCAGTCAGCAACGTTTGCAGAGCCGCATGATAGGGATGCCAGTACCGGGCAAGCCGCGCATCCGCTTCTATCCGCGACAGCTTTCCGTCATAAATGGCACGCCCGTTGGACACCACGCGGGGAATGACACCAAGACCCGAGGCGATGCGCGGATTATGCCCGCTGCGCCTGACGCCCTGAATCAGTGCTGGATCCAGCTCGTCGGGGCTGCGATTGAGATCGACATAGGCGCGCGGGACCTTTGCGGTCAGCAGCGGCGCGCCAAAATCTGGAACACAATCAAACAGCCTGTCGACGAAAGCATCCTCGGATGAGCGCAGCGCGCGTGCATCCAAGGCAGATCGATCCGCAAAACTCTGCGGATAGCTGCGCCCGCTATGGGGCGAGGCAAACACCACGCTCGAACGAAGTTCGCGTGGTTGATACAGGTCATAGGCGATCGTGGACATTCGCTCTCCTTTGAGCGCAACATAGCGCGGAAATTGCTGATGCCAAAACCCCTTGATCCGGCCCACGACTCCTTTTATAGACCCCGCTACCGGCGCGGATTTCCGCGCCCCATTTTATTGGGGCAAGTCAGTTCAGCCGGCATTCATGGGCGCTTAGCTCAGCGGTAGAGCACTTCGTTGACATCGAAGGGGTCACTGGTTCGATCCCAGTAGTGCCCACCATGAATTCATCGTTGTCCACTCGGGCAACACCCGCAAACCCAGGCGCTGGCCCGCGCCGCATGTAAGAGGAGAACGGCCATGAAGGTTCGCAATTCGCTCCGCTCGCTGAAAAACCGGCATCGTGATTGCCGTGTCGTGCGTCGCAAAGGCCGCGTTTACGTCATCAACAAAACGCAAGGCCGGTTCAAAGCCCGTCAAGGCTGAACCGATACAGGCGACACTGCTTGCAAGAACCGCGCCCCGGAAACGGCGGCGCGGTTTTTCTTTTTCACGGGTTTGATGAGCCGCGACCAAATAACCCACTTTTTTTGTCAGAAATAGGTTTCACAAGCCGCCAGAATCGATTAACTGATTAAATCAGTCGGATATTAACTCTGCTCCAGAATGGGAAAACAAGATGAGAACCTCAACCTGCATCGCAGCCACCCTTGCAACACTCATGGCGACTTCGGCTGCCGCCGAGGGTGTGCTGAACCTCTATTCCTCGCGCCACTACGACACGGACGAACGGCTTTATTCGGATTTCGAAGAGCTTACCGGAATCACCATCAACCGTATCGAAGGCAATGCAGACGAACTTCTGGCCCGTATGCAGGCCGAAGGTGCCAACAGCCCTGCCGATCTTCTGTTGACCGTGGACACCTCGCGGCTGGAACGGGCAAAGGATATGGGCTTGCTCCAACCGATCGACAGCGCTGTTCTGGAACGCCGCTTGCCCGCTTACATGCAGGACGAAGACAACCAGTGGTTCGGCTTCAGCCAACGGGCGCGCATCCTGTTTTATGACAAGAACGACGTCACAGACCCGCCAATGACCTACCAGGATCTTGCTGATCCCAAGTACAAGGGCAAGATCTGCATCCGCTCATCGACCAATGTCTATACGCAAACCATCACGGCCGCTCTGATCGAGCATTTGGGCGAGGCCGCTGTGAAAGACTGGGCCGAAGCCGTTGTCGCAAACTTTGCCCGGGATCCCCAGGGCGGCGATACAGACCAGCTGCGGGGCATCGTGTCAGGTGAATGCGATATTGCAATGTCCAACACCTATTATTTTGGCCGCGCCATTCGCCGACCCGTCGAAGGTGTTTCGGACAGCTTGGACATGTTCGGCTGGGTGTTTCCGAATCAGAATGACATCGGTGCGCACATGAACCTGTCCGGAGGCGGCGTTGCCGTGCATGCCCCCAACAAGGACAATGCGATCAAGTTCCTCGAGTATCTGGCGTCGGATCAGGCGCAGGTCTACTTCTCGGCAGGCAACGACGAATACCCGGCAGTGCCAGGTGTTGGCATCAGCCCATCCGTTGCTCAGCTTGGGTTCTTCAAGCCCGATGATCTGGACGCGACTGCAATCGCCAGGAACATCCCGGCTGCGCAGAAACTTCTGAACGAATCCGGCTGGAAGTAACCCGATTTACCCATTCGGCTTTGAAAGGCGCGAGAGCGATCTCGCGCCTTTTTTCTGCGCAGCGCTTTGGCCGAAAGCGTGGTTGTCCTTGACATTTACAGAATATAAACAGAGAATTTCCCTTATATGAAACATTTTCTCGAATATGGACGTCATGCTGGATTACTCCAATCGCCTTGCTCATCGCATGTTTTCGCTGCGCAGCGAAAAAGGCTGGTCGCTGGATCAACTGGCCCAGAAATCCGGCCTCAGCCGCGCCTCTCTCTCGCGCCTTGAAAACGCCGAAGTCAGCCCGACAGCCGAAACTCTGGGTAAACTCTGCGCTGCCTACGGCCTGCCCGTCTCACGGTTGCTGATGATGGTCGAGGACAGTTTTACAACCCATATCCCGCTTGAAGCCCAGCCCGAATGGGAAGATCCCGAAACCGGTTTCGTGCGCCGCTCCGTATCTCCGCCTTCGGCGCAACTGGCCGCAGAAGTGATGGAGGGCCATCTACCTCCAGATACGGTGATTTCCTATGACACCCCGCCCAAGCCAGGTCAGGAGCATCACCTCATCCTTCTGGATGGAGCCTTGTCCCTGACCGTTGACGGCACCCTCTATGACCTCACCGCCGGGGACTGTCTGCGCTATCAGCTTTATGGCTCCAGCCAGTTTGCCACTCCGGAAACACGCGGGGCGCGGTACATTCTGGTGCTGGCATGACCGCGGCGTCGATCCGGTTGGCAAACCCCGGCGATCTTGCCCCGGCCCTGCCGGAATTGACCGAGATCCTGCACCAATCCGTGCATGCCGGGGCCAGCGTGGGTTTCATCCTGCCCTTCTCTCACTCTGACGCCGAGGCGTTCTGGCTGGATCAGGTATTCCCGGCAGTAGCGACCGCTCAGACCGTCCTTTTTCTGGCGCAGCAGGATCAGGAGATCATCGGAACCGTTCAACTGAGTTTTGCCCGTCCTGCGAACCAACCGCACCGGGCAGATGTCGCCAAGCTGTTGGTCCACCCGAAGGCACGCAGACAGGGCATTGCGCGCCAGTTGATGCGCGCGCTCGAGACCGAGGCGAGGCAGAACGGCAAGACCCTGCTGGTGCTTGACACCCGGAGCGGCGACAGCGCGCAACCGCTCTATGCGTCCCTCGGGTTCGCGGTCGCCGGAGAGATCCCCGGCTATTGCCGCAATCCCTTCACGGATACCTATGAAGGAACCACCTACATGTATAAGGCGCTGCGGTGACGTCAGCGTTTGTGCTGGTTACACCGGGGTAAAGACGGGAATCTGAAACTTCATTCCAGAGACAACAGAATCGCCTCAACCCGCCGGTTTCGTTCACGCCCGATCTGGGTCAGGTTTGACGCGCGTGGCGAGAGATAGCCCATGCCTTCCGCCTGAATGCGTCCGGCAGCAATACTATGCGCAGTTATCATGCGATCCCGCACCGCCGCGGCGCGCCTCTGGGAGAGCGCGATGTTCACATCCAGCGCTCCGGTTGTATCCGTGTGACCCACCAGAGCAATCAAGGCCTGCGGATTGGCACGCATGAATTCAGCCAGTTCCTGCAGCGATGTATAGGCCGTCTGGCTCAGTTCTGCGGTTCCCACCTCGAACTCAAGATCCGACAGCGCAACATGCCCGAACTCGATCAGTTTCGCCGAGATATCCTGCGCATCAGCCGATGCGCTGATGGGTGCCTCTCCATCAGGCTTGATGTACAGACTTCCATTTTCCGGCGGGCCGACCTGAATGATCTGAAAATAGCCCGCCGTCCGGCTTCGGCTCACCATCAGAGTGATCGCGTTTTCATCTTTTCGCGCAGACACAAACCTGTAATCCCGGATGTCGACATACATGTCCGGCGTCGGGATCACCTCGATGGCAAACCGAAAGTCGAACCCACCGCAGGTCTTGGCTTCACAATCCAGCAAAGTCTCATAGCCGGCCGCGTCCAACTGCTGGCGCAGCGGGTCAAGCAATTGCAGCGTGGTAATCGCAGAACTTTCCAGGCGCCAGCTTTGCCGATCCACGCGCCCTTCGAACCTCAGGGTCTCTACTGCGCCATCGCTCCAAGGAGCGACAGGGACCTCATAGCTGTCAAAGGTGCTGGCCCGGTCGGAAATCAGGCGCGATCCGGATGGGAACGTGATATCCACAGCTCCGGCGGTACTGGCCCACAGGCCCAAAATCAGAACGCTTGGCCATCGGTTCATCGGGATTGCGCGTGATACTCGTCGTTGGGCTTCATGGCTGTGGCACTTGCCACGCGGTTGGTCATGTTGAAAAACGCCGCCACGCTTGCAATGTCCCAGATATCGCGATCACTGAAACCGACCTCGCGCAATGCCTCACGGTCGGCCTCTTCGACACTGGCGCTGGAGGTCGTGATCTGTGCCGCAAAATCCAGCATTGCGCGTTGACGCGCATCCAGAGGGGCCACAAGGTAATTCATCACCATCATTTCGCCCAGCTTGGGATCGCCGGACAACTCACGCACAGCGGCTCCATGGGCGACCAGACAGTAAAAGCACTTGTTGATCGACGAGACCACGACCGCGATCATCTCGCGCTCCAGCTTGGAGAGATTGCTCTGCCCCAACATCAGATCGTTATACATCGCGGTGAATGTGTTCAGCTTTTCAATGTCGAACGCATAGGCCTGCAGCACATTGGGGATCATTCCCAGCTTTGCGGTGCACACGTCGAAATACTTCTGAGTGGCCTCGGGTAGCGGATCAACCATTGGAAGGTTCAGAGCAGTTGGCAGATCAGATGTGGTCATGATGTCTTCTCCGGCTTCACACGATAATGATAGTGTCCCACAACGCCAAACCCGAGGGAAGCGTAGAGCGCATTGGCCGCTTCATTTGCGTCGGTACAGATCACCGCAAGCGTATCCGCACCCTGCTCTGCGGCCCAGAACGCAGCGCCGCGCATGATCCAGCGCGCAACGCCCTTTCGGCGCTGCCGGGGAAGTGTTTCGACGGCATGCACCATGGCGACATTATCCTGCATCGCCACAAACGCCACGCCACCGGGTTTTTCATCCATCCGGCAAAGCAGTGCGGTCTTCGGACCGGCCGCGCGATCCATGACACGCAATCGGGCCGGGCCGACCCCACCCTGAGCCCAGATTTCAGCCATGATCGCCAGCGGCTCCCAGATCGTGAAGATCGTCACCCGCGGGATTGCAACATCCGTCAGCAGCGCGGTATCGCAGGCATAGACCTTGACCGGATCAACCAGCGCATAGCCGCGCGCCGACAGGCGGGCATCCAGCGCATCGTCACCCGCGCGCAGCATGAACAACCGCTCCTGCCCCATATCGCGCATCACGATTTCAGCCGCATCTATATCAGCCTCGCCGACCTCGCCCAGCGCCGAGGTTGCCGAGACCCGCTTGCCGCCACCATCCCCTTCGCGAAAACGCCAGGGCCCGTCGTCAAACCTGCGCTTGGCAGGCCATGTGCCGTCAATCACATCATAAAGCGCGGATAGAGTGACGTTCACAGCTCAAGCTCATCGGCCAATCGGGTGATCGCCGCATCCACCCGCGCGCCCTCCGAGCCGCGCACGACGACATTCGCCCCATACGCACCGTCTTTCTGGAACGGATAACAGCCGATGGACAGATCGGCGAAATCTGCAGCCACCTTACCGAGAATCTCGGCAATATCGCCCTCGCCCCGCATGATACGCAGGCTTTGGCTGAGCAGAGGTGCGCCCCCGGTCAGCGTCGGCAGAACGCTGGCGACCATGGCTCGGAACACCGACGGGACCCCGGCCATGACATGCACATTCTCAATGGTGAAGCCCGGAGCCGTCGACACGGGGTTGTCGATCAGGGCGGCCCCGTCCGGAATGCGCGCCATGCGCAACCGTGCCTCGTTCAACTCCAGACCGGAATTCTTGTAATGGGCCTCAAGCAAGGCGCGCGCATCTGCGCGCACGTCAATGCTGCACCCGAAGGCTTGCGCCATGCAATCGGCGGTGATGTCATCATGCGTGGGACCGATCCCGCCACTGGTAAAGACGTGGTCATACCCTGCGGACA
Organism: Aestuariivita sp.; assembly: GCF_049276915.1. NCBI lineage: Bacteria > Pseudomonadati > Pseudomonadota > Alphaproteobacteria > Rhodobacterales > Paracoccaceae > Aestuariivita > Aestuariivita sp. Next base: position 16,832 of record NZ_JBASXK010000047.1, read on the forward strand.
AGGTCTGAACGGCTGACACGATGGCCGCCGCATCATCGCTGACCACGCGCACTTCCTTCAGGTCAATTCCGTGGGTCGTCAGTTCACCAGCCAGATAATGCATGTTTGCGTCGCGGGTCCGGCCCGACAGAATTTCGTCACCGATAACCAGCATGGCCGCTGTTGGGTTTGCCATGTGCCTCTCCTTGCAAACACGTCTGCCCCCGTATAGGCCCCGCGCCATGCGCTTTCCAACCCCTCTTGTCCCGGCCCGCCTGATCAGGCGGTACAAACGGTTTCTTGCCGATTGCACGTTGGAGGACGGGCGCGAGGTCACCGCCCATTGCGCCAACCCCGGCTCGATGATGGGGCTGGCGGAACCGGGCCAGCGTATCTGGCTTGAGCCGAATGATGACCCGAAGAAAAAGCTGAAATACGGCTGGCGGCTGGTAGAGCACGAAAATGGTCATTTCAACGGCGTTGACACCTCGGTGCCCAACCGCGCGCTGCGCGCCGCCCTCGAGGCAGGACGCATAGCGCCTCTGAGCGGATATGATCGCGTCCGACCCGAAGTGAGCTATGGCGAGAACAGCCGAATTGATTTCCTGCTCAGTGCCGACAGCCTGCCCGATGCCTATGTCGAGGTGAAGAGTGTAACCCTCTCACGCCAGCCCGGCCTTGCCGAATTCCCGGACTCGGTCACAGCGCGTGGGGCAAAGCATCTGGGCGAACTGGCACAGATGGCACGCGCTGGACACCGCGCGATCCTGTTCTACCTCGTTCAGCGCACGGATTGTGACAGGGTCGGTGTGGCGCGCGATATCGATCCGACCTATGGGGCTGCACTGGATGCCGCCAAAGCCGTAGGGGTTGACGTGATGGCATATAGTACTTTGATTTCGCCCGACGGGATCGCGCTGGGACAGGCTCTCAAGACCGTGACGTGAGGTCCTATGTCCTATAAGGCGCGCATGCATTACATAGTGCGAAAAATCAGGAGCTTAGGCTTGAAAGAGACGTTGAAAGGCCGTTTGACCAAAGACGGTATCAGAATTTACGAACCTGGTGACTTCGCCGGAATGCATGTTGCGGGCGCACTTGCAGCCCGCATACTTGACGATATTGCCCAGCATGTATTTCCCGGCCAATCCACGGAAGAGATCGACCGGCTGATCACCAATATGGTGGAAGATGCCGGGGCAACTTCGGCCACGATAGGCTACAAGGGCTACAAACACGCAAGCTGTATCTCGGTGAACCACGTGGTGTGCCACGGCATTCCCGGGCCAAAGACGCTCAAGGACGGCGACATCCTGAACATCGACGTCACGGTGATCGTCGATGGATGGTATGGCGACACCAGCCGGATGTATGTCGCCGGCAAACTGCCGCGCAAATCCGAACGCCTGATCGAGGTGACCCACGATGCCCTGATGAAAGGGATCGAGATGGTCAGACCCGGCAACACGTTCGGCGATATCGGCCATGCCATTCAGTCCTATGTCGAAGCCCACCGCATGAGCGTTGTGCGCGACTTTTGCGGTCACGGTCTGGGCCGCGTGTTCCATGCACCGCCCAACGTGCTGCATTATGGGCGGCCCGGGACGGGTGCCGTTCTGGAAGAAGGCATGTTCTTCACCATCGAACCCATGGTGAATCTGGGCCGCCCCGAAACCAAAACGCTGGCGGATGACTGGACAGCCGTCACGCGGGACAAATCCCTCTCGGCTCAGTTCGAGCATTCCGTTGGCGTGACTGCGGATGGGGTGGATATCTTTACCCTGTCACCCTCCGGCAGGTTTCATCCCACATACGGCTGAACCCCGGACCAAGGGCAGATCGCCAGGATTTACCTTTCGCCCGGCTTGACAGCGGGGCCCTGCCCCGAGTCCGGTTCATCCCGCCTCAGGATCTCCAGCAACAGGGTGCTGCCCCTGTAAGGCACAACCGCGTCATGGATGAAGATCGGGCCGGGTCGGGCGCGGCGCTTGGGGCCTGTTGTTGCCGGAGCCTGCGATCTGGAGAACCATGCCCAGAAACCGGATTGAGTCGCTGTTGTCATGTCCGGATGATATCACAACCCGGTCACATCCGCGAAACGCAACAGCGTGACATGCGTTGCACCATAGCGCCGTCTGTCTTCAAGTCGGAAACCATCCGGCGCCTCAACCGGCGCGGCTTCCTCCCAGACAATCAGGGCTTGCGGCGCAAACCACCCGGAGGCCCCTGCGCTCAGCACAGCGCGCTCGCCCATTCCCTTGCCATAGGGCGGATCAAGAAACACAAGTGTCGCGGGGTCCTGATCGGGCGGACCCAATCGCGTGGCGTCCCGGGTGATCAGGCGTGTCCTGTCCTGCGTCTGGGTCAGCCTGATATTCTCGCGGATCAACCCCTGACCAACGCGACCGTTTTCGACAAAGGTGACATCCGCCGCACCACGAGACAGCGCCTCAAGACCCAAGGCTCCGGTCCCGGCAAAGAGGTCCAGAACATGCGCGCCACCGATCACATCCATGTGGCTCAGGACGTTGAACAGGCTCTCGCGCACCCGGTCGGCTGTGGGACGCAAATGTGCCCCCGCGTCGCCCTTGCCGACCGAGGCGAGGCGTCGGCCCCGGAAATCTCCGGCTATGATCCTCACCTTGTCAGCAGCGCTTTCAGATCGGCATCCGGATCGGCGACAAGGGCCGGGTCCGGTGATTTGCCGGCCTCGATCAGTCGCTTGCCAATCATGTATCCGCGCGGATCGTTCATCGCATCCACCGCCAGAAGCGTATCGTCCTGATAATACCAGAACGAGGTGCTCTGCCCGGCACCGGGCCGGGTCACGATGCGGTTGTAGCCTGTATTCAAACCCGCGATTTGCAGTTTGACGTCATATTGATCCGACCAGAACCAAGGCTTTGGCACATAGGCTTCCTGCGCGCCCAACAGGTTGCGCGCAACGCATTCGGCCTGATCAATGGCGTTGGGCACACTTTCAAGGCGCAACCGACCGCCGCGATAAGGAAAGGAGCAGCAATCGCCCGCAGCCCAGATATACGGGTCCGATGTTTGGCCGAATGCATCCACGGCAATCCCATTGTCGATTTCCAGACCCGCGTCCTGTGCAAGCCGGGTGTCAGGCTGAATGCCAACGCCGACGATGACGAAATCAACGTCCAGCGTTGTTGCGTCGCTGAGTTCAGCCGCAGTGACAACTCCCTCACCGATCAGCCGGTTGAGACCTGTTCCCTCAAGTATTTCAACGCCATGTGCACTGTGCAAGGCGCGGAAATAATCCGAGGTTTCCGGCGCGGCCACGCGTTGCAAAATGCGATCAGCCATTTCAACCAGCGTGACATGCACGCCGAGCTTCGAGGCCACCGCCGCCGCTTCCAGCCCGATATACCCACCGCCGACGATCAATGCCTTCGCCCCATCTTTCACGAAACCTGCCATTGCGTCGACATCCGCCAGGGTGCGCACCACGAACACGCCGCCCAGATCTCCGCCGATGCTGGCCGGGAGCGTGCGCGGAACCGAGCCGGTTGTGAAAACCAGTTGATCATAGCCCAGCGTCTCGTCATCGATGCTGAGCGTTCTGGCCGCGCGGTCGACCGCGTCGACCTGAGTTGCCGTCCGCAGCGTGATCCCCTGGTCTGCATAGAAACTTTCAGGCCTCAGGAACAACCGCTCGACGGTCATGTCTCCCAGCAGATACCCCTTGCTGAGCGGCGGACGCTGATAGGGTGGCACCGGCTCCGAGCCGATCAGGGTGATTTGGTTGTCACACCCTTGTTTGCGCAACTCTGCGACAAGAGAGGCTCCGGCCTGACCGGCCCCGACCACAACGATACCTGACATGCTGTCTCCACTTGAGAAATCTCTGGGCGCCACCTGCGCGAGACCCTATATCCAGCACAACGGGAAACGCAAACAAGAGAGAGGCCCAATGACAATTTCACAAGGTGCAACACTTCCGGATGCAACGCTGGTTCAACTGGGCGAAAGCGGGCCCGAGGCTGTTTCGATCATGGACAAGACCAAGGGCCGCAAAGTCGTGATCTTTGCCGTACCCGGTGCATTCACGCCGACATGCCATTCGGCCCATGTCCCCAGCTTTGTGCGCACAAAAGCCCAGTTCGATGAAAAGGGCGTCGACGAGATCATCTGCGTGTCGGTCAATGATCCTTTCGTGATGAAAGCCTGGGGCGAGGCCACAGGGGCCGCAGATGCGGGTTTGACCATGCTTGCAGATGCCGAAAGCGCATTCACCAAGGCGATTGGCATGGATTTCGACGCGCCTCCGGCCGGTCTGATCGCACGCTCCAAACGGTATGCGATGCTGGTGGAAGACGGTGTTGTCACGCTGTTTCACGAAGAGGCAAGCCCGGGGACATGCGAAGTGTCCGGCGGCGAAGCCTTGCTGGCCGCGATGTAACGCCGGCGCGATATCACTTGCAAAAGGGCCCCTCAGGGGCCCTTTTTTGTTGCGATCGAAGGAATCAGTCGGCCAATGCGTCCATCTTGCGGGCCAGCTTGGCGTCAAGCGCGCTCAGGCCACCGACATCATGCGTCGAGAGCGTGACATTCACGGTCTTGTAGACGTTGAACCACTCAGGGTGATGATCCCATTTCTCGGCCCACAAGGCGACCCTGGCCATCCAGCCGAACGCATCCACGAAGTTGGCAAAGACGAACTGCTTTTCGATCGCATCTCGACCGTCCACCATGGCCCAACCGCTATCGAACAGCGGTTGCAACAAGGGCCCGCGGGTTTCTTCTGACAGTTTTTCGGTCATTGCTGTTCCTCCATCTCAACTTTGCGGAATGGTCCGTAATCGGTCAAAATCTCGATTTCTTCCTCAACCGCTTCACGTTCCGCCTCCAGATAGCGCGCTATGGCATCCGAGAACCCCGGATCCGCCACCCAGTGCAGCGAATGGGTCTGGTTGGGCAGATATCCACGTGCAAGCTTGTGCTCACCCTGTGCGCCCGCTTCGACTCGGGTTTGGCCATTGGAAAGCGCCCAATCTATGGCGCGATAATAGCACAGTTCGAAATGCATGCACGGTTGATGGCGCGTACAACCCCAATACCGCCCAAACAGCGTATCGCGCCCCGCAAAGTTCAGCGCCCCTGCAAAGGCACCCCGTGCGTCCCGGGCCAGCATCAGCACCATATCGTCGCGCAGGGTCTCCTGGGCCCGTTCAAAGAACGCGCGGGTCAGATAGGGCGTGCCCCATTTGCGCGCGCCCGTATCCTGATAGAATACCCAGAAATCATCCCAATGCTCGGGTTTGATCTGATCACCGGTCAGGATCTCGATCTCTCCGTCGAAATCGTTGGCCTGCGCGCGTTCCTTGCGGATGTTCTTGCGCTTGCGTGACGAGAGTGAGGCGAGAAATCCGTCAAAATCGCCAAAGCCCGCGTCCTGCCAGTGGAATTGCTGGGTCACACGCGTCATCAAGCCCATCTGCGCGCCGGCCTCTGCCTCTTCCTGGGTGCAAAAGGTGATATGGAGCGAGGAAAGACGATTGTCAGCCGCCAGTTGAACAGCGCCCTGAACAAGGGCCGCCTGCCCCGTCCGGACGTGATCAGGATGCACAAGGAGGCGGCGACCTGTGGCCGGGGTAAAGGGGACGGCCAATTGCAGCTTGGGATAATACCGCCCGCCCGCGCGTTCATAGGCATGCGCCCAGTTGTGATCGAAGATGTATTCGCCCTGGCTGTGGGATTTGGCATAAAGCGGCGCGCAGCCGATCAGCAGATCACCGTCAAAGGCCGCAAGATACTGTGGCTGCCACCCGGTCCCTGCGCCGACAGATCCGCTGTCTTCAAGCGCCTTGAGGAACCGGTGGGTGGTAAAGGGATCGATCGGGCGCCCGCCTGCTGCCGTTTCGGGGCAGGCACAGCTATCCCAGTCGCTGGCACTGATCTGCGCAAGCGATCCGAGAACGCGGATTTCGATGTCCGATTGGCTCAACGCTTTGGCCTTGTTGTGATTGCAGTCTGTATCTGTACCGCCTGACGCGCGGTTCAAGTCAGCGGCGGGCCGCGTAGCCTTCAAAGGTGATATTGTCGCAAAACGGGCGAACCGCATCTTCTTGCGCCTGGGATTTCACCGTCCAGCTTAGCACCGCAAGGCCGCTGGCGCGCAAGGCCGTCACACGCGGACGGGTCAGGTCGGTTGCCTCGTGGCTGATGAAACAGGCTCCGGTGCGCTCGATATCCGGTATCTCGCGCAGACGGTCGCAGGTATCCTTGGACAATGGCCAGTCAGCCGGATCATAGGCGCTGGTCGTCAGGCCTCGGGGGATCCCGGGGGCAAGTTTCGCCATCGCAGCAACGGAATGGGGATTGAAGGACATAACCGCCACGGGACCTTCATAGCCGCCCAGCGCCTTTGCGGTCGCAGCTTCCAGCGGGCCGACATCGGGGCCCATGGCACCATCCTGATCCTTGATCTCGATCAGCAACGGGGCGCGCCCGGCCACAAGAGACAGAACCCGAGACAGGGTCGGGATGCAGTCTTCCCCCCCGGTCAGCGCAATGGCGCTCAACTCGGACGCGCTGCGCGCTCTGATCGGGCCCTGTTCGCCGGTCAGGCGTGCCAAGTCATAATCATGAAAAACCATGGCCTCGCCATCCGACGAAAGCTGAACATCGATCTCGATTCCATAGCCCGCCTCAATGGCCGCCGTGACTGCAGCCAGGCTGTTTTCAGGGCGGCCCATATCGCGATCATGATAGGCGCGATGGGCCAGCGGCACGTCAAGGAATGACGCGGGCAAACTATCGGTCATTTGATCTGGAAAATGCCTTCGATTTCTACGGCAACACCAAAAGGCAGCGAGGCCGCGGAAACCGCAGAGCGCGAATGCTTGCCCATATCGCCCAATGCATCGACAAGGAAATCAGATGCTCCGTTGATGACCTTGGGCTGATCGCCGAAATCAGCGGTCGAGTTCACAAACCCCGTCAGCTTGACGACGCGCACAAGGCGGTCAAGATCGCCACCACAGGCCGCCTTGACCTGAGCCAGCAGGCTGATGGCGCATGTTTTGGCAGCGGCCGCCCCTTCTTCTGCGGTCATGTCAGCCCCCAATTTGCCCGTGATGAAGCCGTCCGGACCATTCGAGATCTGGCCAGAGACATAGACCGTGTCGCCCACCTGGACGAAAGGGACGTAATTGGCAGCGGGTGCGGGTGCGTCGGGCAGTGTAACGCCCAGTTCGGCAAGCCGAGATTCGATGGTCATGGTCTTTCCCCTCAGGATCAATGTTTGCGCGGACGCTAGCGGGGAACGCGCCCGACGAAAAGGGGGATCAGCTTTCGCGCAAGGCTCAAGGCGGATAAGCCGGGCCCCGAGCATATGCACGCCACCCAACACCAACCGGTTTGGCCTCGTTTGGCAGTCGCTTGACGATCGCTCCAGAAATGAGGCTAAGTCCAAGGCAAAATGGCAGACTCCTGCCGCCTTTATTGTTTCCAAACTGCCACAACTTGCTCATTAACCCGACTGGGACATTGGAACCGGTCAATATTCGTTTAGGAAGTAGATAACCGCTTCGACCCTGCGCACAATCTTTAAGGCCTTTACATAGATGATGCCGAAATCGTTACTGAAATCTCTGATGCTGATCGCAACACTGGGGCTGTCGGCCTGCGCTGCGTCGCATGAGAACGTAACCCGCGAAGACGGCATTTTTGACCCCTATGAAGTCAACAATCGCAAGGTTCACGAATTCAACCTCGGCCTTGACCGCGCCCTAGTGCGTCCGACAGCCATCGGTTTTTCGACCGTCTTGCCAGATGTGGTCGAGGACGGAATCGGCAACTTCGCGACGAATGTCGGACTGCCGGGCGTGATGGTGAACAGCCTCTTGCAGGGCAATCTGGAGCGGACAGGGCTGGCCTTCTCGCGCCTGTTCATTAACACGATCTTCGGCTTCGGCGGTGTGATGGATGTCGCCACAGCCTTTGAAATCCCCGAGGCCGACACGGATTTCGGAGAGACGCTCTATGTCTGGGGTGCAGAAGAAGGTCCCTATGTCGAACTGCCCTTTCTTGGCCCCGCTACACAGCGCGCCGCCGTGGGCAAGTTTGTCGACCTGTTCACCAACCCGATAGCTTATGTGTTGGAGTCGCCTTACAACTACTTCGGGACAGGCGCGGATATTGGCCGACGATTAAGTGATCGCGGCAGGTTCTCGGATACTGTGGATTCCATCCTATATGAAAGTTCTGACAGTTACGCACAGTTGCGCCTGATCTATTTGCAGAACCGCCGCTTCCAACTGGGAGAGGAGGCCGGTGGGCCTGAAATCGATCCATTCGCACTGGAAACAGAGGGATTCTGAGTATGTTGCACAGACGGAGTGTTCTGATCGGGATGACAACGACCGCACTTGTCGCGCCGACGATGTCGCTGGCGCTGGACGAAAGCCAGGCCAAAACCCTGATCGACGCGCTGATCAAGGATATCAACAGCGTGATCGCCTCCGGCAAATCCGAAGGCGGGATGATCCGCGATTTCGAGAGGATTTTCGCGCGCTACAGCGACACCTCATATATCTCCGCCTATGCGATGGGTGTGGATGGGCGTCGCGCATCCAGCGCTCAAAAGCGCGCCTTTTCAGAGGCGTTTCAGGCCTATATCGCGCGCAAATACGGACGCCGGTTCCGGGAATTCATCGGCGGACGTCTGGAAGTGACCGATGTGAACAAGGTCAAGAACTGGTTCGAAGTCGACACAATCGCTTATCTGCAAGGCCAGGCCCCTTTCAAAGTGACGTTCCATGTGTCGGATCGCACGGGCAAGGATCTGTTTTTCAACATGTATATCGAAGGTGTGAACCTGCTGCTGACAGAACGCACCGAGGTCGGCGCGCTTCTGGACCAGAACCGCGGAGATATCGATGCGATGATCGGAGCTCTGCAGAAACAGAGTTGACCCTCAGGCGCGCAGGATCGGAAACCAGTCTTCGCGCAGGCTCTGGCCGGGTATCATGTCATGGCCGGGAAAGGGCGGTGACGTCGGACCGGGGCGCTGCACATATCGCGCATCATCGCCCACAAGCCTCAGCGAAAACGCGCGCCGACGGCTCCGGGAGGTGTTGCCGCGTGCACCATGCAGGGTGCGATAATGGAAGGCGACTGCATCCCCGGGTTCCATCTGCCATTCGCGAATGGGCATCTCTTGCGCATCCGGATCTGGGACGGGCATGTAATCCCCCTCGAAAAACGCGGATTCCGAAGCCCAGCGCGTCGGCAGCACGTCTTTCTCCCAAAGATGAGATCCGGCCACACAGCGCAACGTTGCCTCACGCACCGGGTCAAGCGGGACCCAAAAACTGATCGTGTGCTGGCCTTCAACGAAGTAGTAAGGCGCATCGGAATGCCAGGGCGTCGCCATGGAGGTTCCGGGTTCCTTCACCAGCACATGGTCATGAAACATCTGCACCTTCGAGGATCCCATAAGCGCGCCCGCCGCCTCGATGACCGCAGGATCACGGATGACCTCGCCGAATTCGGGAATGTCCATCCAGTTGCAGTAATCGTCGAAAAAGCGGCCCGTTTCGCCGTCGCGCTTGTTTTCGGATGCATAGGGACCCGGCGCCTCCATATTTGCGGCCACGCCTTTACGCAAAGCATCTACATGCCCGGCAAACAGGCCGCGTATGCACACGACTCCATCGCGCGCAAAACTGTCTATCTGGTCCTGGGTTACGACCTGAGCAGCCAATGGTTCAGCGCTTGCGCAGGCGGATCACGACGTCAACCGACGCAATCTCGGCCCCTGCGGGCGCTTGCGGAAGCCGCGTGATCTCAAGCTGATCGGCAGGCGCATCGGTGAGACGGCCCTCATCTTCCCAATAGAAATGGGGATGATCATGGGTGTTGGTGTCGAAATAGCTTTTGGACCCGTCCACGGTGACTTCCTGCAACAGACCCGCTTCGCAAAACGCGCGGAGGGTGTTGTAGACCGTGGCCAGAGACACGGATGCGCCTTCGGCCTTGACCGCATCAAACAGGCTTTCTGCGGTCACATGCCGGTGCTGGCCGTCTCCGACAAGCAATTCAGCCAGCGTCACACGCTGGCGCGTGGGGCGCAGACCGGCTTGTCCAAGCCAATCCGTTGCAATCTGCATACGAGGTGCCGTCATCCGAGATTCTCATTCAAAGCCGTGTTTCCCTTATATAAAGGGCGGCGACAGCGAATTACAAATGAAATTGAGTCGCAACTGGAACGCAGCCTGCCAGGTGTTGCGGTTGCCTGTCCGCCACCCCTGCACTTGCAGGACCCTTTTGCACGGTGTTAGAGGGGCTGAAGAACACCACAACACAGCCGAATTCAGGAGGCGCGCAGGCATGGGCCAATTCCACAACAGTTTCAACAAAGATGACCTGCTGAAATGCGCAAGGGGCGAGCTGTTCGGGCCGGGCAACGCCCAGCTGCCCGAACCGCCGATGCTGATGATGGACCGCATCACGGATATCTCCGATGATGGCGGCGCGCATGGCAAAGGCCATGTGGTGGCCGAATTCGATATCTCGCCGGACCTGTGGTTCTTTACCTGCCACTTCCCCGGCAACCCGATCATGCCGGGCTGCCTGGGACTTGATGGGCTGTGGCAACTGACCGGCTTCAACCTTGGCTGGCGCGGCTGGCAGGGGCGCGGATATGCCCTCGGCGTCGGCGAAGTGAAACTGACCGGGATGGTCCGGCCTGACCGCAAGATGCTGACCTATTACGTCGACTTCACCAAAGCCATTCAGACTCGTCGCCTGACCATGGGCGTCGCCGATGGCCGGGTGGAAGCGGATGGCGAGGTGATCTATCAGGTCAAGGACATGAAGGTCGCACTGAGCGAGACCTGAGGTCTTGGCGGCTGCCCGTACCAGACCTCATCGGCAACCAATGATCTCGCCGGGCGGCGCATCCTGCAGTCCGCCCCTTCGAACATGTGACAGACCCACCCAAGCGGCAACAGCGACCAGCATCCCGGTTCTGCGCCATCCGGCTCACTGAAACAGGCAGAGACACATGCGCATAGATATAGATGTCTCCATGGACTACCGGATTGCTGCCAATGACCCGGTCCTCCTGACACTGGAAGCCGCGCAGACGGACGGGCAGAGCGTTGTTGCAAGCACGCTCGACATCGAGAACGCCAGCCTCAAGCGGATCAGCGGCGAGGGCATTCCCGCCGAGCGGATCTGGGCCTCGGTCCCGGGTGAAAGGCTCAGACTGCGTTATCGCGCGACCGTGGATCTGACGCACCCTGTCGCAGATCTGCGCGCCCTTCCCGCGACGCCCTTTCATGCGCTGCCGGGGGATTTCGTGACCTATCTGCGCCCATCGCGGTTCTGCCAGTCCGACTTGTTCGAAACCTTCGTCACAGAAGAATTCGGCCATCTGGAAGGGGGTGCAAAAGTCGCGGCGATCACAGATTGGGTTGCCTCGGAAATCTCCTATGTGCCGGCAAGCTCGACCTCGGCGACGACCGCGTCCGATACCTTCGTGTCCCGAACGGGTGTGTGCCGCGACTTTGCCCATCTGGTGTGCACATTGGTGCGCGCGGCGAAAATCCCGGCGCGCTATACCTCGGGCTACGGTCCAAATGTCCGCCCGCAAGACTTCCATGCCGTCGCGCAGGTCTGGCTGGGGGATGCATGGCACCTTGTTGATGCGACAGGCATGAGCTCAGCCGACGAACTAGCCATGATCGGTGCCGGACGCGATGCAGGCGATGTTGCCTTCATGGAGACCGAACACTGGGCGGATGTCATCAGCCAAACCGTAAACGTCTCAAGACGATAAGCGGTCAGAGGTCGTCGACCCTGCCCTTAATGCTGCACGCGACGCGCATGCGATGTGCATCGCGCGTCACAGTCCGGGTCAAGACCGCCTCTATCTGGTTGCGCCCTGCTAGGTGCCTGTCCTACACAGTCCGTGGAACAACGGAGGAATGCGCTCATGCGCCGTGTCGTCGTCACAGGGTTGGGGATTGTCTCGTCGATTGGGAACAGTGTGTCCGAGGTCGAGGCATCACTGAGAGCCGGGACATCAGGGATCGTTGCCAATGCCGATATGGTGGAACATGGGTTTCGCAGCCAGGTATCGGGCACGTTGAACATCAATCCGGCCGAACATATCGACAAGCGCACGCTGCGTTTCATGGGGCCAGGGGCCGCCTATGCATTCATCGCAATGGAGCAGGCGATTGCGGATTCCGGACTGGAAGAAAAAGACGTCGTAAATCCCCGCACCGGGCTGGTGGCAGGATCGGGCGGGCCATCGACATCAGCGATGCTGACCGCGCATCAGACCGTGCTGCAGACCGGTGCGACGAAACGGATCGGGCCATTTTCGGTGCCCAAATGCATGTCCTCGACAGTCAGCGCCAATCTGGCGACGGCGTTCCGGATCAAGGGTATCAACTATTCCATCACCTCGGCCTGTTCGACTTCGCTGCATTGCATCGGCAACGCGGCGGAACAGATCATGATGGGCAAGCAGGATGTGATGTTCGCAGGCGGCGGGGAAGAACTGGACTGGACGCTCTCCTGCCTGTTCGACGCCATGGGCGCGATGAGCAGCAAATACAACGACACCCCGGAGAAAGCCTCGCGCGCATTCGATGCGGATCGCGACGGATTCGTGATTTCAGGCGGTGGCGGGATCGTCGTGCTCGAGGATCTGGATCATGCACTGGCACGTGGCGCAAAGATCTATGCCGAAGTCACCGGATACGCCGCGACAAGCGATGGTCATGACATGGTCGCGCCCTCGGGCGAAGGCGGCGAACGCGCCATGCGTCTTGCGCTGCAGACTGTGCCCCAAGATCGCAAGATCGGCTATATCAATGCCCATGGTACATCGACGCCAGTCGGCGATGTAGGAGAAGTCGAAGCCGTGCGCCGGGTCTTTGGCAAGGGATCGACCCCGCCGATCAGCTCGACGAAATCCATGACCGGACATGCGCAAGGTGCCGCTGGCGCACTTGAGGCGATCTTCAGCCTGATCATGCTGGATCGGGATTTCATCGCCCGGTCGATCAACGTGGATACGCTCGACCCCGCACTGAATGCGACCGAGATCGCAACCGAGTACAAACAAAATGCAGGCCTTGATTCCGTTATGACCAACAGCTTCGGCTTTGGTGGAACAAACGGATCCATGGTTCTGTCAAGATATCACGGGTAGTAGGTTCTATGAGCAAGCTTCTGGACGGCAAGCGCGGGTTGGTCATGGGTGTGGCCAATGAACGGTCAATTGCATGGGGCATCGCCAAGGCCCTCCACGAGGCTGGGGCCGAACTGGCCTTTACCTATCAGGGCGAAGCCTTCGGCAAACGATTGGAACCTTTGGCGCAAAGCGTCGGTTCGGACTTCATGGTTGATGTGGACGTGACCGATGACGCCTCACTGGACGCCGCGTTCGGGCAGTTGGCGGCGCGTTGGCCGACGATCGATTTCGTCATCCACGCCATCGCCTATTCGGACAAGTCCGAACTGACGGGGCGTTTTCTGAACACCTCGCGGGCCAATTTCAAGAATTCGATGGATATCAGCGCCTATTCCTTCATCGAGATCGCGCGGCGCGCGCACCCGATGATGAATGTCCATGGCGGCACATTGATCACCCTGACCTATCAGGGTTCGAACCGGGTTGTGCCCAACTATAATGTGATGGGCGTGGCCAAAGCGGCCCTGGAAGCCGCGACCCGCTATCTGGCCAATGATCTGGGTCCTGAAGGCATTCGCGTGAACGCCATCTCTCCCGGCCCGATGAAGACGCTTGCGGGCGCGGCTATTGGTGGCGCGCGCAAGACCTACAAACACACCGATCAGAACGCGCCGTTGCGCGCCAACGCCACCCTTGAGGCGGTCGGTGGAACGGCGGTCTATCTGGTGTCTGACGCCGGTGCATGCACCACGGGCGAGATCATTCGCGTCGATGGTGGGTTTCACGTTCTGGGCATGCCACAGTTCGATCACCTGTGAGCTGAGCCATGCTGGATGTTCTCGCCAAGATCCTGGGTCCTGAACGGGCGGTCACAGCCTGGGTCAACCTGCGCAGGTTCGGATTGCCCGTGGCGCTATTCGCAGGGTTTCTGGCAGTGTTCTTCTTTATCGTGACCGTCTCAGACCCCGACCGGATGGAGCATGTGGCCTATCTGCGCGTCGAGGTGATCAATGTGACGCCCCTCACTCAGGACATCAATTCGGGCGTGTTCGTCGATGTGCGCCTGCCCGACGGCACCGAGCTGAAACTGACCGAAACGGAAGGCGCGATTTCCCGCGAACTGAGCGATATCGCCTGTCTTGAGCAGCGTCGCGATACCGAAACCGGCGAGATCAGCCACCGCCTGCGGCGCGCACATCGCTGCGCCGAGTAACGGCCTGATCTCTCGGGCGCGCAGATCAGTCAGACAAGCGACTGAAACAGGATGCCTGACAGGATCGCCCCCGTCACACCCAGCGCCAGATATGTTGCAAACACCCGTGGCTTGACCAGCGACCACACAGCCGCCATCGCCGGGATCGAACTGACCGATCCCGCGATCATGAAGGACATGGCAGCGCCCGCGCTCATGCCTTGCGTCATCAGACCCGCCAGAAGCGGCGGCGCGACATAGGAGTTCAGGTAGGCAGGCATGCCCACAAGCGCCGCAATCGTGATCGGCAGAACACCCTCACCGCCAACCAGCCCCGCGATCGTCTCGGCAGGCACGTAAGACACCAAAAGCGCCTCCAGAGTGTATGCCAGCGCCAGCCATTTCAGCAAAAACAACCCGTTGGAAACCAGCTCGGCCCGAAAATGCACGCGCCGGGCGGCATCCTGCCAGAAGCGCCAGACCGGCGTGCCGTCCAGCTTGGGCCCGGCACCACAGCAACCGCCGGATCTATAGATCCTGAGAGGCGCGCTGAATGCTCCGCGTTTCATCAGGGTCTGGACCGCGAAGCCGCCGAAAAGACCCAAACCCACCGCTGCCACCGCCTTGGCTATGGCAAAGGGCCAGCCAAGGGCGGCTGCCGTGATCAACAGCGTCGGCGGGTCGATCAGGGGCGATGCCAACCAGAACGCCATGACCGCCGACAGGGGGGCCCCCAGCGCCAGCAGCCCTGCAATGAATGGAATGACTTCGCAGGAACAGAACGGCGCAAGCCCCCCGAACACGGCCGCCAGAAAAATCATCCGCGTCTCGCGCCCCTGAAAGGCGCGTGCGACCATGACTTCGGCTCCGGTTGCCTTGAGATACGCCAGCAGGAGCACCGCAAACCCGATGTAGGGCGCGGTATGCGCCAGAGCCTTGAGCGCGAAACGAATGATCTCTGTCAGATTGGCGGGATCAAGAACCGCGACCAGCCCGAGGATCACGGCGATCACGGCCCAGGGCGTCTTGAGATACGGTGCCCAGCGGCGGGGTGCGTCAAGCAACTGCGTCGTGTCAGCCATCATTGGCCGCCTTTCTTTTTTCTTCCGAACAGCATTCGCTCAGAATGAACGCGGCCAGTTGTTCGAGCCGTTGAAAACTGGCGCGGCTGATGACTGCGCGACCGATCCGCTCCTGCTCAATAACCCCTGCCCCGGCCAGGAACTTGAGATGATGTGCAAGTGTTGACGGCGCAATACCCGTGCGATCCTGGATCTCGCTCACGCTCAGGCCCGGAGCGCCGGCCTTGACCAGACACCTCAAGACAAGCAGGCGCGCTTCAGAACCCATCGCCGCAAAGCCATTTGCCGCCTGTTCCCAGATCATGATGAGGCCCCCTATGATTCGATAAAACTAGTTTTATAGTTTTATCTCTGGAAATCAATCCGATTTTCATCGCGCCTCATCAGTCCAGATTGCCTCGCCCTTATATCCAGCTTATCTAGGCGGCCATGGTAGTATCCGTCGACACCCTGTTTCTGACCCCGGACGGTCAAGGCACCCTGCAGGCGCAGATCCAGCAGATGATTGCGCAAGGCATTCTTTCGGGGCGCTTTCATCGCGGTGAAAAGCTGCCTTCGTCGCGCAAGCTGGCACATCATCTCAGGGTGAGCCGCATCACCGTGACCCTCGCCTATACCGAGCTTCTGGCCAATGACTATATCACCGCGCGCGGGCGCTCGGGCTATTACGTGTCGGATACGGCTCCTGTCCCTCCGGCCTATATGCCCGGCAAAACGTCGGTCGACAGCATCGACTGGGATCACGCACTGGCCCAGCGCTTTACCGGAGGCGATACGCCGCGCAAGCCCGATGACTGGCAAAGCTTTCGCTATCCGTTCATCTATGGGCAGACCGATGCCTCGTTGTTTGATCACGCGAACTGGCGGTTGTGCGCGGTGCGCGCTCTGGGACAGCGGGATTTCACGTCGCTCACGACGGATTACTACGATCAGGACGACCCGCTTCTGATCGAATTCATCGCGCGTCACACCCTGCCGCGGCGCGGTATCAGCGCGCGCCCCAATGAAATCCTGATCACCATGGGGGCGCAGAATGCCCTGTGGCTGACCTCGCATTTGTTGCTGGGGCCGGGCAAACGGGCGGTGATCGAAGATCCCTCCTACTATGCCTTGCGCGATGTCTTGCAGCAGATGCCCTGTGATCTGACCACGCTTCGGGTGGATAGCGATGGCCTGCCCCCCAAGAACATGCCCGACAACACCGATGTGGTGTTCGTCACGCCCAGCCACCAGACTCCGACAACCGCCACGATGCCGCTTGAGAGGCGGCGCGCGCTGCTTGCGCGCGCGCGCGAAACCGGGGCGATCATCGTCGAGGATGATTACGAGTTCGAGATGTCATTCCTTGGCCCACCGTCTCCTGCGCTCAAATCGCTGGATCGGGAAGGCCGGGTGATCTATGTGGGCAGCTTCTCCAAGTCGCTCTTTCCGGGGTTGCGCCTTGGGTATCTTGTCGGCTCAGAGGCCTTCATTCGCGAGGCCCGTGCCCTGCGCGCACAGGTGTTGCGCCACCCGCCCGGCCATATCCAACGCACCGCGGCCTATTTCCTGTCCCTGGGTCACTATGACGCCCAGATCCGCCGGACCGCAAAAGCGCTGCATGCGCGGCGTGAGACCATCGAGACCGCGATTGCCAAACACGGTCTGACCATTGCCGGACGCGGGGTCTATGGGGGTAGCTCCCTGTGGATGGAGGCTCCCGAAGGGGTGGACGCCACGGTTCTGGCGGCGCGATTGCAGCAGAAATCGGTCCTGATCGAACCCGGCACGCCATTCTTTGAGGGCCCCGAACGCCCCAGATCGTTCTATCGGCTGGCCTACTCCTCGATCCCGGCAAACCAGATTCCGGATGGCATCGCCCGCATCGCCACCGAGATCGCGGCCATGCAAACCGCGCGGATCACACGCCGTCAATAGGACACCCAGATGTCTGGCTCTAAACTGCCCAAGCATCTGGCCCTAATCACACCTTGATGGTCACCGTAGAACCGGCCAGACGCAGATGTACGCGCGAGGAGAAACGCCATGAAGATGACGACCGAAGAAGCCTTTGTGAAAACACTTCAACGGCATGGAATTCAGCATGCTTTTGGCATTATCGGATCGGCCATGATGCCGATCTCGGACCTCTTCCCTCAGGCCGGCATCACCTTCTGGGACTGCGCACATGAAGGCAGCGCGGGCATGATGGCGGATGGTTACACCCGTGTCACCGGCAAGATGTCGATGATGATCGCGCAGAACGGCCCCGGCATCACCAATTTCGTCACCGCCGTCAAAACCGCATATTGGAATCACACGCCACTTTTGTTGGTGACGCCGCAGGCGGCCAACAAGACCATTGGTCAGGGCGGATTTCAGGAAGTCGAGCAGATGAAACTGTTCGAAGACATGGTCGCCTATCAGGAAGAGGTCCGCGACCCGTCCCGCGTCGCCGAAGTACTGACCCGCGTCATCAGCCAGGCCAAGCGCCTGTGCGGCCCCGCGCAGCTGAACATTCCCCGCGATTTCTGGACTCAGGTGGTGGACATCGAGATCCCCGAACCAATCGCATTCGAGCCATCTTCAGGCGGCGAGAACTCGGTTGCCGAGGCGGCAAAACTGCTGTCTCACGCCAAGAACCCGGTGATCCTGAACGGCGCGGGCGTTGTGCTGTCGCAGGGTGGGATCGAGGCCTCGCAGGAACTGGCCGAACGGCTGAGCGCTGCGGTCTGTGTGGGCTATCAGCACAATGACGCATTCCCGGGCTCGCACCCTCTGTTCGCCGGGCCCTTGGGCTATAACGGCTCAAAAGCCGGGATGGAGCTGATCAAGGATGCAGACGTCGTTCTGTGCCTTGGCACCCGGCTGAACCCGTTTTCCACGCTTCCGGGCTATGGCATCGAATACTGGCCCGCACAGGCCAGGATCATCCAGGTCGACATCAACCCCAACCGGATCGGGCTGACCAAGAAGGTTACCGTCGGAATCGTTGGCGATGCGGCCAAAGTCGCGCGCGGCATACTGGCGCAACTGGACGACAGCGCCGGTGACGAGGGCCGCGACGCGCGTCTGGCCAAGATCGCTCAGACGAAATCCGCCTGGGCGCAGCAACTCAGCTCGATGGATCACGAAGACGACGATCCGGGCACAACCTGGAACCAGCGCGCGCGCGCGGACAAACCCGACTGGATGAGCCCGCGCATGGCCTGGCGCGCGATCCAATCTGCACTGCCTGCCGATGCGATCATCTCCTCGGACATCGGCAACAACTGCGCGATCGGCAACGCCTATCCCACGTTTGAAGCAGGGCGCAAATATCTCGCACCGGGTCTGTTCGGCCCCTGTGGCTATGGACTTCCTGCCATCGTGGGCGCCAAGATCGGCCAGCCGAATGTGCCGGTCGTCGGCTTTGCGGGGGACGGGGCATTCGGCATCTCGGTAAACGAGTTGACCGCGATCGGCCGGGGTCAGTGGCCTGCGATCACCCAGATCGTGTTCCGCAACTATCAATGGGGTGCCGAAAAGCGCAACTCCACCTTGTGGTTTGACGACAACTTCGTGGGCACCGAGCTTGATACCGACGTATCCTATGCCGGGATTGCGCAGGCCTGTGGCCTCGAGGGCGTCATCGCACGCACCATGCAAGAGCTGACAGACGCCCTGAACCTGGCCATCGAAAACCAGATGAAGCATGGCAAAACCACGCTGATCGAAGCGATGATCAACCAGGAACTTGGCGAACCCTTCCGCCGTGACGCCATGAAAAAGCCGGTGGCCGTGGCCGGTATCGACCCCTCGGACATGAGACCGCAAACCATGTGAACCCGGGCTGCTTCCGGGCAAGGCGCTGTTCACACCGCTATGGGAGCCATGTTGCGGACCGTTTTGCCTGGTGCTGTTGATTGGTCCGGCAACTGCGAAACTATTGCGGCTGAGCTTTGACGAATGAGAACGTTTATCCTTCACATTCAAAGTTCAGGACCGCATTATTCCGGATATTCGGGCGCGGTTGGAAGAACAATGCCAGTGTATGCGCTTCGGCAGAATGACCCGAAAGCTTGAGGGAGCAGAGAATGGCCCATCGCCAACCCCAGTTGGACCTGTCGCCGCATGTGTCGGATGAGGTGCGCAAAACGACCTGCTACATGTGCGCCTGCCGCTGCGGGATCAATGTGCATCTCAAGTCCGGCAAGGTTGCCTATATCGAAGGCAACCGTGATCATCCGGTGAACAAGGGCGTGCTTTGCGCCAAAGGCTCGGCCGGGATCATGCAGGTCAACGCTCCCTCCCGACTGCGCGCCCCGCTCAAGCGCGTCGGCCCGCGCGGATCCGGCGCGTTCGAGGAAATCAGCTGGGACGAAGCACTGGATATCGCCGCAAGCTGGCTTGAACCCATTCGCAAGGACAACCCCGAAAAACTGGCGTTCTTCACGGGTCGGGACCAGTCGCAAAGCTTTACCTCGTTCTGGGCACAGAACTTCGGCACGCCGAACTATGCCGCACATGGCGGCTTTTGTTCGGTGAACATGGCGGCGGCAGGTATCTACACCATGGGAGGCGCCTTCTGGGAATTCGGCCAGCCTGATTGGGACTATACCAAACTGTTCATGCTCTTCGGCGTCGCCGAGGATCACGATTCAAACCCGATCAAGATGGGCATCGGCAAGATCAAGGCGCGCGGCGCACGGGTGATCGGCGTCAATCCGATCCGCACCGGCTATAACGCGGTGGCCGATGAATGGGTCGGCATCACACCCGGCACCGACGGTCTGTTCATCCTGTCGCTGATCCATTGCCTGATGTCCGCGGGCAAGATCGATCTGGAGTATCTGGCGCAATTCACCAATGCGCCCTGCCTTGTGAATTCAGATCCCAAATCGCCCGAATACGGTCTGTTGCTGCGCGATGCTGACGGCAAGACACAGGTCATCGATCGCACCACCGGCAAGCTGGTCGCCTTCGATCAGAAGGGCGTGCGTCCGGATCTCTCTGCAACCCATCGCCACGCGGGAACCACCCACCGCCCGGTATTGCACCTGATGGCGGACAAATACCTCGATCCCCAATACGCCCCCGAGGCCGTGGCCGAACGCTGTGGCATCCCCGCCAAGCGTATCCGCGCCATCGCCGGCGAAATCGCCCGCGTCGCCTTTGACGAGTCCTTCGTGCTGGATCGTGAGTGGACAGATTTTCGCGGCGAAACGCATGAAACCATGATCGGCCGCCCGGTGTCGTTCCACGCGATGCGCGGAATTTCAGCCCATGCCAACGGGTTCCAGACAGCGCGCGCGCTCCACGTGTTGCAGATCATCCTCGGCACGGTCGAAGTGCCGGGCGGCTTTCGCTTCAAACCGCCCTATCCCAAGCCGCCCGAAGCGCATCCGAAACCGCATTGCAAAGTCACCCCCGGCGCACCGCTGGACGGACCGCATCTGGGCTTTGTACATGGCCCAGACGATCTTGCGCTGAAAGACGACGGAAGCCCTGCCCGCATCGACAAGGCCTTCACCTGGGAAAACCCGATGAGCGCGCACGGGCTGATGCATATGGTGATTTCCAACGCGCACGCAGGCGATCCCTACAAGATCGACACGCTGTTCATGTATATGGCGAACATGTCATGGAACTCGTCGATGAACACGCGCGGCGTGATCGACATGCTGACCGATACCGATGAGAACGGTGATTATGTCATCCCGCGCATCATCTATTCCGATGCCTATTCATCGGAAATGGTCGCCTATGCGGACCTGATCCTGCCCGATACCACCTATCTTGAGCGCCATGACTGTATCTCGCTGCTGGACCGGCCGATTTGCGAAGCAGACGCCGCGGCCGACGCCATCCGCTGGCCCGTGATCGAGCCGGACCGCGATGTACGCGGGTTCCAGACCGTGCTGGTACAGCTTGCCAACAAAATGGGCCTGCCCGGCTTTACCAATGAAGACGGCAGCGCGAAATTTGCCGATTACGCCGATTACATCATCAATCACGAACGTCGGCCCGGCATCGGCCCACTGGCCGGCTGGCGCGGCGATGGCACGCAAGCGGGGCGCGGCACATCCAACCCGCAACAGCTCGACACATACATCGAAAACGGCGGATTTTGGGTCGGCCACATCCCCGAGGACGCGCAATATTACAAGCCCTGGAACACGGCCTATCAGGACTGGGCCGTGGGACTGGGGCTTTATGACTCCCCACAGCCCTATATCTTCAACCTCTATGTCGAACCGTTGCGCCGGTTCCAGCTTGCCGCCGAAGGTCACGGGAAACGCCAGCCCCCCGATCATCTGCGCGACCGGATCAAGGCGCGGTTCGATCCATTGCCGATCTGGTACAGCACGGAACCCGACAACAAGGCCCAGGAATTCCCCATCACGGCCCTGACCCAGAGGCCAATGGCCATGTACCATTCCTGGGGAACCCAGAACGCCTGGCTGCGACAGCTGCACGGGCACAATCCGCTCTATCTGCCCACGGACCTGATGCGCTCCAATGATCTCGAGGACGGTGACTGGGCCACCGTCACCTCGCCCCATGGCGCGATCACGGTGCCGGTCATGCATATGGCCGCGCTGAACAAGGACACGGTCTGGACCTGGAACGCCATCGGCAAACGCAAAGGCGCATGGGCACTGGACACGGACGCGCCCGAAGCGACCCGGGGCTTCCTGCTGAACCATCTGATACATGAACTGCTGCCACCCAAGGGCGATGGCCTGCGCTGGGCCAACTCCGACCCGATCACCGGGCAGGCCGCGTGGTTCGACCTGAAGGTGCGCATCGAAAAGGCCCGCGCCCCGAGCGAGGCACAGCCCACCTTCCCCCCCATCAAATCGCCCGTGGGCACTGGCCCGGATCAACTGACATGGAAGGTGGGGAAATGACGCCAAAGACGCGCACCCTGCTGTTGATCTTCGGGTTCGTGGCCCTGTCGCTCGGCTCGTTCATATGGTTCATCGCAACCTGGGATCCGGCCAAGGAACAGCCCGTCGTGCATCTGTCCGATCCCGACCTGAAAGCCCGAGTGTGAATGCATGAAATACTGGATCCACCATCGCCTGATGGCTCTCAAACGCCCTTTCTCAGGGGCAGCGCGCGAAAAACGCATGGCGCTTTTCATCGAAACGATGGGTATCAAGGGCGGCGAAAAGGTGATCGATCTGGGCGGCACCCCCAGTTTCTGGGCTGATTGTCCGTACAGCCTTGAGATCACGATCGTGAACCTGCCCGGCTTCAACCCGCCCGAACCGGGCGACACGCATCACAAGATCACGCTGATCGAGGGCGACGCCTGCGATATCAACTTTGCAGGGGACAACAGTTTTGACATCGCACACAGCAACAGTGTCATCGAACATGTAGGGGATGAAACGAACCAGGCTCGTCTTGCCAACGAGGCGCGCCGTCTTGCGCCGCGCTATTGGGTCCAGACACCGTCCATCTGGTTTCCAATCGAAGCACATAACAACATGCCGTTCTGGTGGTTCTACCCACCTGTTCTCAAGCGGGCCCTTATCCGCCGCTGGCGTCAGAAACTTCCTGCCTGGACCGAGATGGTCGAGGGCACCACCGTGCTGATGCGCAATGATATCCAGAACATGTTCCCTGATGGCACGATCTGGACCGAACGCGTCCTTGGCTTTGCGAAATCCTACGTCGTCTACCGGACCTCCAAGCCCGACAGCAACGGGACCCGGGAAACGGTCGCAGAATGACACCGACAAGAGAAAAGGACCCCGCATGACTGTTCTTCCAGCAGCAACAGACCGAAAACTGGGTCTCGTGATCGACCTTGACACCTGCGTCGGCTGCCATGCCTGCGTGATCTCCTGCAAAGGCTGGAACACGGAAAACTATGGAGCCCCCCTGTCGGATCAGGACCCCTATGGAGCAGACCCCACGGGAACGTTCCTGAACCGCGTGCATTCCTACGAGGTGCAACCCGAAGACGGCGCAGCCCAACTGATCCACTTTCCGAAATCCTGCCTGCATTGCGAAGACGCGCCCTGTGTCACCGTCTGCCCGACCGGTGCCTCCTACAAACGCGTGGAGGACGGTATCGTACTGGTGAACGAAACCGACTGCATCGGCTGTGGCCTCTGTGCCTGGGCCTGCCCATACGGTGCCCGCGAGATGGACGGTGCCGAGAAGGTCATGAAGAAATGCACACTCTGCGTCGATCGCATCTATAACGAGAACCTGCCCGAAGAAGACCGCGAACCCGCCTGCGTGCGCACATGCCCCGCCGGAGCGCGCCATTTCGGGGATTTTGCCGACCCGCACAGCAATGTCTCGAAACTGACCGCCGAGCGCGGCGGCATGGACCTGATGCCCGAACAAGGCACCAAACCGGTGAACAAATACCTCCCGCCCCGCCCCAAGGATACGCTGGATGCCCAGATCGACATTCTGGCCCCGCTGCTTGCCCCGGTGTCGCAAGAGCCAACAGGCTTCCTTGGCTGGCTCGATCGCACCCTCGGCAAGATCGACGGCAACAAGACAGGGGGCACCTGATGCATCCTGCTCCCTCCGTCATTCTGTTCACCACGCTGTCGGGCCTCGGCTTCGGACTGCTGGTCTTTCTGGGTCTGGGCTATCCCGGCTCGACCGGCTGGGTGGCCTTCGTGTTCTTCGCGCTTGCCTATCTGCTGGCAGTGGGCGGGCTTCTGGCCTCGACCTTCCACCTCGGCCATCCCGAACGCGCCCTGAAAGCCTTTACCCAATGGCGCTCAAGCTGGCTGTCACGCGAGGCATGGTGCGCCGTGGGAGGCCTTGTGGTCATGTCCCTGGTCGGCATCGGCCGTGTGTTCTTTGACAGCCACTGGATGCCCCTGGGCGTCATCGGAGCGATCTTGTGCCTGGCAACCATCCTGACCACCTCGATGATCTACACCCAGCTCAAAACCGTCCCACGCTGGAATACACCGCTCACGCCCATGCTGTTTCTGGCCTATGCGCTGGCGGGCGGATCGCTGCTGGCGGGTCAGATCGACATGGCCCGCATCCTGCTCAGCCTTGCGGCAGCCATCCAGCTCGCCTGGTGGATAACCGGTGAAAACGCGCTCGAGCGCTCCGGCTCCTCACTGGACTCCGCCACGGGCCTCGGCCCCATAGGCACCACCCGCGCCTTCGAGCCCCCCCATACCGGCACAAACTACCTGACCCGCGAAATGGTCTTCGTGGTGGGCCGCGCCCATGCCAAGCTGCTGCGCCTGGTCGCGATCCTGCTGGCCTTTGCCATCCCGGTCATCGTTCTGACCATGCCGTTCAGTCACATGATGGCAGGCCTGGCCGTCCTCAGCCATGTGGCCGGCGTTCTGGTTGCGCGCTGGCTCTTCTTCGCCGAAGCCGAACATGTGGTCGGCCTGTACTACGGACAGCGCTGATCGGGCTTCTTTCTGGTCTGAAATACCCAAAGCCAACACAGGCCACAGGCGCGCCCCTTGAAAAAGGGGGGCTGGCCCCGGCCCTTTTCAGTCAAGGCAGCGAATGGCGGTTCCGAGCCCCGCACAGACGTCGCGAAGACCAGCGCCCACAACGACGTCCAAGCATTTCTTGCCTCAAGTGGCATTTTCGCCCAATCTCGCTCGATAAATACTGTTCGTGGAATATCCAAGGGGTTGGTGCATCATGTCTTCCAAGGGCCAGTACCAGTTTGCGATCCTTGTCGATTCGGTTCTTCTTTGGGGTCGGCTGGGCGGAAAATTTGCTGTGTTCGCTGTAGTTGTCTGGGGTATTCTGGGCCTCATACCGACGATCCCGAGCTGGCTTGCCCCCTCTGCCCTGCTTGCCGCATTTGTCCTGGCGATGCTGGCTATCCTGAGGCTGCTTCCCTATCTCGCGGTCCGAAAGAACGGTGTGATCATTGAGGGACATGTCTCTGACATCGAAGAAGAAAGGAGCCGACAAGCCGATCTCAACCACCTGAGCAAGCGCATCAACTTCCGATACGAGATCAATGGTCAGGCATACACCGGTCAGACGACCTGGGCCTCGTCGGGCAAGTTCGGAACGCTCGGGATCGGCAATCCAATCCCACTGCTCGTCGATCCCGCCCGGCCTCAGCGCGCATTCTGGACTGAGGACGTACCTCTTCAAATGCCGCAGGTCATCGGCCTTTAGGCTTGGCCGGAGACTTTCCGTCCGCCTGCGGAGATCACGGATACATGACGTCGGATAGAGGCCAAACGCCACGAACTTCGCACAAGCAATCATTCCGCCGGGCCCTGCACCCGTTGCGGCATTTAGATGACCGCTTCGTCCGCCCAGCCGACATAGACAGGTTCCATGAAACAACTCGGGCCCAAGCTCCCGAAAATGTCTTCGGGAACGTCATGTCCGCGTCGTCCAAGAAACCTCACCAAGCGATCCGCACCATTCTCGGCAAAGGACGGCGCGTCTGGTCTGTCTGAAGCCTTACAGCAAACCGGCGTGTTTCAGCCCGGCGTCGATCTTCAGCTTGGTCTCATCGGAAAGTCCCAGCAACGGCAGGCGAACCTCATCCGAACACAGATCCAGACGTGACATGGCGTATTTCGCCCCCACAAGCCCCGGCTCGATAAAGATCGCCTTGTGCAGCGGCATCAGCCGATCCTGGATCTCAAGCGCCTTGGCATAATCACCGGCAAGGCAGGCCTCCTGCATCTGGCTCAGCAGTTTTGGTGCGACATTCGCCGTCACCGAGATACAGCCGACACCGCCCTGGGCGTTGAACCCATGGGCGGTGGCATCTTCACCCGAAAGCTGCAGGAAGTCCGGCCCGCAGGTCAGACGCTGATCACAGACCCTTGCCAGATCGCCCGTGGCATCCTTCACCCCCACGATCCGGGGAAGTCTGGCCAGTTCACCCATGGTTTGAGGGCTCATATCAATGACCGAGCGGCCGGGAATGTTATAGATGATGATCGGAATCTCGGCGCAGTCATGCAGCGCCGTGAAATGCGCGATCAGGCCGCGCTGGGTGGGCTTGTTGTAATAAGGTGTGACAACCAGAACGCCATCGGCACCGACCTTGGCGGCATGCTGCACAAAGCGGATCGCTTCCAGCGTGTTGTTCGAGCCTGCACCCGCAATCACCGGCACACGGCCATTGGCCGCCTTGACCACTTCTTCGACAACCGTTTCATGTTCTTCATGGCTCAGCGTCGGGCTTTCGCCGGTTGTGCCCACAGGC
The DNA here is from genome assembly GCF_049276915.1 of Aestuariivita sp. Lineage (NCBI taxonomy): Bacteria > Pseudomonadati > Pseudomonadota > Alphaproteobacteria > Rhodobacterales > Paracoccaceae > Aestuariivita > Aestuariivita sp. Next base: position 43,423 of record NZ_JBASXK010000047.1, read on the forward strand.
ACCAAACCGTGGCTGCCTTCGCCGATGTGCCACTCGACAAGTTTCTTCAGCGTTTCCAGATCCAGTTCGCCGCCCTGGAACGGCGTGACGAGTGCTGGCATCGAGCCTTTGAACATGACCACGCTCCTTTTTCTGGTCTGGGGCAGGCAAAGGCCCGCCGGTGCTGGGGTGCCTGCCGGGATTGTGATTTGAAAGCGCCCGAACAAGCTTTATCGTGACAGGTTCTATTCCTCTTTGTTGGCGGAAAAGCAAGCCATGACGCGCATTCTGATCGTTCTTGCCCTTGTCTTCGGACTTGGCGTTGCGCAGCCCGCGCAGGCGCAAAATGCTGCGGCAATGAGCCAGGCCCTGACAGAGATGCGCAGCGGCGATTGGAGCAGTGCCCTGGCACGCGCGGATGGGCCCGTGGCGCGCGACATCATCGAATGGCATCGCCTGCGTGCCGGGCTTGGAGATTTCGCCAGCGTCACCGATTTCCTCGATCGCCGCCCCGATTGGCCGGGGCTTGACTGGCTGATCCGCCAGAACGAAGAAAACATCGCCGGCCAGTCCGCCGATACTCTTGCCGCGTTTTTCGGACGCTTCCCGCCCCAGACCGCGCTGGGTGTCTATGAATACGCGAATGCACTGGAAACGCTGAACCGCCGCGGCGAGGCACAGGCCGCCATCGTGATGGCATGGCGGACAATGGAGATGCCCGAAACGGTACAGGATCTCTATCTTGAACGTCATGGCGCTCTGCTCAGGGACCATCACAGCGCGCGGCTGGATCAGATGATCTGGCAACGCGATCTGGTCAGCGCCCGGCGTGCCTTGCCATTGGTTGATGACGGCTGGAAGGCGCTGGCTGCGGCCCGGCTTGCGCTGCACGATCAGGCCAATGGCGTGGACGCGCTCATCGAAGCCGTCCCCGCGGCCCTCGCCAATGACCCCGGCCTCGCCTATGAGCGCTTTGTCTGGCGCAACCGCAAAGACCGCGACGATGCGGCCATCGAGCTGTTGCTGGAGCGCTCGACCAGTGCCGAGGCTTTGGGACAACCCGCCGAATGGGCCCCTCGCCGCCGCAATCTTGCGCGCTCCGAAATGCGCGCAGGCAACGCAGCGCGCGCCTATCAGATCGCCTCACAACATTATCTCAGCGAAGGCTCCTCCTTCGCGGATCTGGAATGGCTGTCGGGCTATCTTGCACTGACCTATCTGAACGACCCCGAACGTGCACTTGCGCATTTCGAACGGTTCAACGCGGCCGTGTTGACCCCGATCTCGCTGGGGCGCGCGGGATACTGGATCGGGCGCGCCCACGAGGCGCTTGGCAATACCGCGCAGGCGCAGATCGCATATGCCGCAGGGGCGCAACACCAGACCTCGTTTTACGGGCTTCTGGCCGCCGAACGCGGCGGCATTGCGTTTGATGCGGCCCTTGCAGGCACGCAGCCCACCGCGCCCTGGCGCGAGGCCACATTCACCAACAGTTCGGTTTTCAAGGCCGGGCTCCTGTTGCTGGCCGCCGGAGAGTTGGACCTGGCCGAACGGTTCCTGACCCATCTGGCCGAAACCATCGATACAGCCGAGGCCGCCCAGCTTGGCGAAGCAGTCAACGAACTCCGCCAACCCCATCTGGCCGTCATGATCGGCAAACGGCTGGCAGGCCGCTCGATCGTGGTGCCTGGTGCCTATTACGCGCTGCACCCGCTGGCCGAAGATGACCTGCCGATGCATCCCGAAATGAACCTGGCGATTGCACGGCGCGAAAGCGAGTTTGACCCCAAGGTCGTCTCGGGTGCCGGCGCACGCGGCCTGATGCAGGTGATGCCGGCCACCGCCGAAGGTGTCGCGCGCAAACTGGGGCTGAGCAATGACCACAGCACCGAACGGCTGACACGCGATCCCGACTATAACGCCAAACTGGGCGCGGCCTATCTGGTCGATCTGGCGCAGGTTTTCGACGGCAATGTCATCATGATGTCCGCAGGTTATAATGCCGGGCGCAGCCGCCCGATCCGCTGGATGGAAGAACGCGGCGATCCGCGTCGGGGTGGCATGGATATCGTGGACTGGATCGAACACATCCCCTTCACCGAAACGCGCAACTACGTCATGCGGGTTTCGGAAAGTCTGCCTGTCTACCGCGCACGTCTTGGCAAGGATCCGCACCCCGTGCCGTTCAGCCAGGAACTTGTCGGCTCGACCCTGCGCTGGCCGTCACAGTAAGTCACCGCGCCCTCTGACGCTCGCGCCAGAATGTGAACAGGCCTGCCGCAACGATCAGGGCAGCGCCAAAGGCAACATTGGCCCGGATCGTTTCGCCAAAGATCAAAAGCCCGATGGCCGAGACGAAGACCAGCTGGAAATAGGCAAAAGGCTGAACCGCGCTGGCCTCGGCCACCTCATAGCAGCGGATCAACAACCAGTGGCCAAGCGCCCCGGTGATGCACAGCAAGCCCATCCAGATCCAGTCAGGCCCGCTCATCGGCTCCCAGAACCAAACCCCCACACATGTCATCACCACAGACCCAACCGTGCCGGTCCAGAAGAACGAGGTTGCCGTTGTATCCAGCCGCGCCGCAAAGCGCGTGAGAAGGCCGTAAAGCGCGAACATGATCGCCGCGCACAGAGGGATCAGGGCCGCCGGATCAAAGACGCTGGATTCCGGCTGCAAAATGATGATCACACCGACAAACCCGACGGCAATCGCCGCCCAGCGCCGCCACCCGACCTGTTCGCCAAGGATCGGACCCGATAGCGCCGCGATGATCAATGGATAGCAGGCAAAAACAGCATGGCTTTCCACCAGACCCAACACGGTGAAGGCCGCAATCATGACGCAGATCTCAAGCGCCAGCAGCGTGGCGCGAAAGGCCTGCAACACCGGTTGCCTGGTCCGTGCTGCCGCCCGCACGCCGCCTGCCTTGCGCCCTGCAACGGCGATGACAAAGGCGGCAAAGAACCAATAGCGGATCATTACCACCATAAGGACATTGTATTCCCCCGCCAGATGGCGCGAGATACCGTCCTGCAAGGCAAACACCACCGTGGTGGCGATCATCAACAGGATACCCAGACGTGTGTTGTTGCCCGCACTCATGCCAACCGTCCGATCGTCATATGCCGCTTGCGGCCAAATCCCGGCTCGCGCGAGACGTCAAAGCCGGCCGCCTCCAGCCCCCGCCGCACGAAGCCTGCCGCCGTATATGTCGCCACGCTGCCGCCCGGCAGGGTGTGTCGGGCCACCTCGGCCATCAGGGTCTCTTCCCAAAGCTGGGGATTCTTGGCCGGGGAAAACCCATCCAGAAACCACGCATCCGCACGCCCCTGCCAGTTTGGCAAGGCCTGCCGCGCATCCGCTGCGATTACCTCAAGCCGGACGGCTCCGAAATCGTAAACACCGCTGTCGGGCTGCCAGACTGCCAGCAACTGCCGCGCGTATTGCGCCAGTTCGGGAAATACGTCCAACGCCCGCGCCATCTCGGCGCGCTCCATCGGATAGGCCTCGAACGAGGTGAACCGCAACGGCGGCGCGATCCCTTGCACCTCCCAGGCCGCCCATGTGGCAAGAAAGTTCAGCCCCGTGCCAAAGCCAAGCTCTGCCACGTGAAAACCGGGGGCAAACCGTTCCGGCAACCTGTTTCCCGCCAGAAAAACATGCCGCGTCTCGGCCAAACCGTCATCAAGCGAGAAATACGGATCATCAAACAGCCGTGAGACCGGGACACCACCGTCCCGCCACTCAAGATCCGCCCGCTGGCCCTGCATCGCAAACATCCTTAAAAGGCGTAAAACAGCGCGACACTGGCGAAAGGGGCAGCCATTGGCAATGGCCGATATCACCCTCCGGGGGGCCGGGATTTTCGGCCTCTCCATCGCAGGGGCCTGTAGCCTGCGCGGCGCAGGCGTCCAGGTCATAGATCCCTTCGGACCCGCTGCCGGGGCAAGCGGAGGTCTGGTCGGCGCACTTGCTCCACATGTGCCCGAGACATGGAACGAAAAGAAGGCCTTTCAGTTCGAAAGCCTGATCCGGGCAGACCGCTTCTGGTCCGAGGTTGAAACCGCAGGCGGCACCGGTGCGGGGTATGGGCGAACCGGTCGGCTGCAACCCATCGCGGATGCGCCTGCCCTGGCTCTGGCCCATGCGCGCGCGCAAAATGCCGTGACGCTCTGGAAAGGCCTGGCAAGCTGGACGGTGATCCCACAACAGGACGCCGGGGACTGGGCCCCCCACAGCCCGACCGGATATCTGATCCACGACACGCTCAGCGCGCGCATCCATCCGCGCCATGCATGCCTGGCGCTGGTCGCAGCTCTCAGGACACGGGGCATCGAGGTGATGGCCGAGGCAGAAGACCAGGGCGCAGTGATCTGGGCAACCGGGGTTCACGGGCTGGAACAGCTCAACGCAGGGCACACCCGCATGGTCGGCAATGGCGTCAAGGGACAGGCCGCGTTGCTGCGCCCGATCCGGGCCTTGCCAAAGGGTGCGCCACAGCTCTTTGCCGACGCCCTGCATATCATTCCCCATGCCGATGGCACGGTTGCAATAGGCTCCACCTCCGAGCGCGACTATGCGGACCCGACCGGCACCGATGCACAACTGGACGAGATCATCGCCCGCGCGCGCATCCAGAGTCCGGCTTTGGATGGTGCCGAGGTGATCGAACGCTGGGCGGGCCTGCGCCCACGCGCGCGATCGCGCGCGCCGATGCTGGGACCATGGCCGGGAAACCCCGGTCACTTCATTGCCAATGGCGGCTTCAAGATCGGCTTTGGAATGGCCCCGAAGGTGGCCGATGTGATGGCCGATCTGGTTCTCGAAGATCAGGACCGGATCCCGGATGCGTTCCGTGTCGAGGCGTCGCTATAAAGCCACCGCCTGGGCTTGCATGTTCTGACGCCCATCCGGACCGCGTACCCAGAGATCCCCGCCATTGCGGCACAGCTCTGCCTGCTCTGTATCGATCAGCGCAGAGGTGGCCCGGAACGAGAACGAGGCCAGCGGCCCCATCTCTTCCTCGGCCATCAGCATCAACATCTGAGCCAACAGCGGACCATGCACCACAAGCCCGCCATAGCCTTCCACATCCCGCGCGTAATCCCGGTCATAATGAATGCGATGCCCATTGAACGTCAGCGCCGAATAGCGAAACAGGCTTGTGCTGCTGAATTCCGCCAGCCGTCGTGAGGTCTCATCCCGGCGCGCAACCGCAGGAGCCGGTTGCGCCGCGCTCGGATCGGGATCCTGACGATAGACCAGATCCTGCCACTCAGTGAGGCAGCGCGCTCCGTCCTGCCATATCTCGTGGCGCAGGGTGACAAAGCCCAGCGGACCGCTGCGCCCGTCCTTGCGTGTGCTGGTTTCAACGACACTGCGCTTTTGCGCAATCAGACCGGCGCGCAAAGGGGCTTCAAAGGTCAATCGACCTCCCGCCCACATGCGGCGCGGCAGGCCCATATCCGGGATCAAGCCGCCGACTTTGGGATGTCCGTCGCGCCCCAGTCCCGGCGGGGCAACAGGTTGCCAGAAAAACACCTGATGAAAGAATGGCGGCAGGGCATCGCCCTGCGCAACCTCCTGATCCCGGCCCAGTGTCGCGTTCAGAGCGACGGCCCGCGCGGGATCAATCAGATCGGTTTGCTCTACCATGTGAGAAGGATCATCCTGCATGGTGACCTTCTACAAGCCCGGCTGAGATCAGACAAGTTTATCGCGCGATCTCGGCCTTCAGCGCATCCATCAACCCTTGCAGGGTGTTGCTGTAGATCTCGCTTTTCAGATGACCGTTCTCGCCGAACTCATCGCTTGAGGATGCAAGATGCATTTCCGGCCCCTGCAGAATACGCGGACGGAACGGCACCATGAAGCCGCGCAGCACCATTTGCGCGCGCTCACCCCCTGCCCGGCCCGCGGCAGCCGACATCACCGCAACCGGCTTGCCAGCCCAGGGGCTGCCCTTGGTCCGGCTGACCCAGTCCAGAGCATTCTTCAGCGCACCCGACGGCCCCTTGTTGTATTCCGGAGTCGAGATCACGACGGCATCCGCATCCGCGATCTGATCCGACAAAAGCTGCACCGCAGCCGGAATCCCCGCTGCTTCCTCGTCATCGCCATTGTACAACGGCAAAAGCAGATCGGCTTCGACATAGCTTGCCGGATCAAACAGACGTGCCGCTTCACGGATCAGTTTGCGATTGGTGGCTTGCGCGCGCAGCGAGCCGGAAATTCCAAGCAAAGAGTGGGTGCCCATATCATGTCCTCAACTGGGGTCATCTGTCCCCCAGCTAGTGCGGACACCGCTGTGAACCAAGGGCCAGCAGCGCACAATTCATGCGCGCTGCTGCATATTCAGGATCAACTGTTGGGCAGGATCACGATTTCCACGCGCCGGTTCAGCGCGCGCCCCTCGGGGCTCAGGTTGGATGCGATGGGCTGATCTTCTCCGCGACCCACGGTGGTGATCCGCCCGATCGGCACACCGGACTCCAGCAGAACATCCGCCACCGCATTGGCGCGCTGCACCGAAAGCGTCTGGTTATAGCCCGCATCACCGGTGTTGTCGGTATGGCCGATGATCTGGATGGTGCTGTCGGGATAGGCCTGAAGGTTGCCTGCCACCGTGCGCAGATCGCGTTGCAGATCCGGGCGAACCGTGAAGCTGTCGGTGGCGAACAGGATATCCTGAGGCAGGGTCACGATCAGCCGGTCACCTGTATTGGTGATCTGCACCTGATCATTTCCAAGGCTCGATCTCAGATCAGCTTCCTGTCTGTCCAGATTGTTGCCGATCAGGCCACCTGCGACGGCACCTGCGACAGCTCCGCCAACCGTGGCTTTGGTGTCCCCGCCAAAGATCTGCCCGAGGACCGCACCCGTCGCAGCCCCCAGCAAGACGCCCTGATCGCGATTGCTGTTTGGGTTGTTGGGATCGTTGAGCTGGCCGGGATCTGTGCAGGCGGTCAGGCCAAGCAACGCTGCAAATGCAACGACAAGAGGGGTCTTAAAGAATGTCATGTCTGTACTGCTTTCTTATGGGCGCGCTTCTTTCGAGCGCGTATCTGATTGAGATAGCCATAATCTGAGCAATCCATGTTTGATATGCAATAACACGCGCAGTCTAGGCGGGTTCCCGCTGCCCGATAATGGAGTTTTTACTGGCCCGCGTCGACCTGCGCGGCCTCAAAGGCCAGCATGGCCCGTTTCACCGGCAAACCCCAGTGATACCCGCCAAGCCCGCCCGATTTGCGCAGCGCACGATGGCACGGGATCAGCCAACTGACCGGGTTGCGCCCCACAGCCGTGCCCACGGCACGCACCGCCCGTGGCGTGCCGATCGCCTGGGCAATCTCGGAATAAGTCGTCACATGACCCGAAGGGATGGCCAGCAGCGCTTCCCAGACCTTGATCTGGAACGGAGCCCCCATCAGGAACAGCGGCGCGGTTTCAAGCTGATCGGACATTCCGAACGCCACCCGGACCCAGGGGCGCAACCGCTCGGGATCTTCGACAAATGCGGCTTTGGGCCAGCGCGCGCACAGGTCTTGCATTGCATGCTCTTCACCGGTTTCCGCCGCAAAACCCATGCCGCAAAGCCCCTTGTCGGTGCCCATGACCAATGCAGGCCCAAATGGGCTTTCGAACCAGCCCCGGTAAATCGTCAGACCGGCACCTCCCTTGGCATAGTCTCCCGGGCTCATGGCCTCCCAGCGCAGAAACAGATCATGCAGCCGCCCGCCACCGGACAGCCCGGCCTGATGCGCCGCGTCCAAGGTGCTGAAACGGTCGCGCAACAGCTCCTTGGCATGGCCCAGCGTCAGATATTGCTGATACCGCTTGGGCGACACGCCCACCCATTGTGAAAACAACCGCTGGAAATGCGCCGGGCTCATGTTCATCGCGCGCGCCAGATCATCCAGGGTCATGGTCGCACCACCTGCATCGATCAGGTCGATCGCACGGCGCATGACATTATAGTGATAGCCTTGCTCGGTGTTCTGGATGTTCATCGCTCAAATCCTCCGCTCAATTCAAGGATAGGTGCAAGACGTCAGCCTTGCGACCCGAAACCTGCGGTTTGGCGTTGCGGGGCGCGCGCCGTCACGGCATTAAGGCGACGATGGCCAGACAACTTGATTACCATACGATCCACGAGATCTTCACCCGCTTTCGCGATGCAGAACCCGAGCCCAAGGGTGAACTGGATCATGTGAATGTGTTTACGCTTGTCGTGGCGGTGGCCCTCAGCGCGCAAGCCACGGACGCAGGCGTGAACAAAGCCACCCGTGAGCTGTTCAAGATCGCAGATACACCGCAAAAGATGCTGGATCTGGGTGAAGACCGCCTGATCGAGCATATCAAGACCATCGGGCTGTATCGCAACAAGGCCAAGAACGTCATCAAGCTCAGCCGCATTCTGGTCGAGGACTACGGCGGTGTCGTCCCCTCCTCCCGCGCGGCCCTGCAATCCCTGCCCGGTGTGGGGCGCAAGACCGCAAATGTGGTTTTGAACATGTGGTGGCGCCAGCCTGCGCAGGCAGTCGACACCCATATCTTCCGGCTCGGCAATCGCTCGGGCATCGCTCCGGGCAAGGACGTGGATGCGGTAGAACGCGCCATCGAAGACAATATCCCGGCTGAATTCCAGCTTCATGCTCATCACTGGATGATTTTGCATGGACGTTACACCTGTGTCGCACGCAAGCCCAAATGCGGGGCCTGTCTCATTCGCGACCTCTGTCAATTCGAGGAAAAGACCCAATGACAAAGACCTACGACCTGGTTGGAATCGGCAACGCCGTTGTCGATGTGATCTCGCAAGCCGACGATTGCTTTCTGGACAATATGGGCATCGAGAAGGGCATCATGCAGCTGATCGAGCAGGACCGGGCCGAGCTGCTGTATGGTGCCATGGCAAACCGGGTGCAAACACCCGGCGGATCGGTGGCCAACACCATCGCCGGTGCCGGTGCGCTGGGTCTGCAAACCGCTTTCATCGGACGGGTGAATGACGATGGCCTTGGACAGTTCTATGCCAAGGCGATGACCGACACGGGCGTGGATTTCGTCAATGACCCGGTCGAGGACGGAGATATTCCGACCTCGCGCTCGATGATCTTTGTCTCTCCGGATGGCGAGCGGTCGATGAACACCTATCTTGGCATTTCGACCGGGCTGTCCTCGGTCGATGTGCCCGAAACCGTCACCGGCAATGCCAAGCTGATGTTCCTTGAGGGCTATCTGTTTGACCATGACGCCGGGAAATCCGCCTTCCGCGAAGCCGCCCGCGCCACGCGCGCCGCAGGCGGCAAGGCGGGTATCGCCATTTCCGATCCGTTCTGCGTCGATCGTCACCGCGCCGATTTCCTTGCCCTGATCCAGCATGACCTGGATTTCGTGATCGGCAACGAAGCCGAGATCCAGTCGCTGTTTCAAACCGATCATCTGGACGACGCCCTGATGCTGACCGCCGGGATCTGTCCGCTGGTCGTCTGCACCCGCTCGGGCGATGGTGTCAGCATCATGGAAGGCACCAATCGCTCGGATGTCGCGGTGCACAAAGTCACGCCGGTCGACGCGACCGGAGCAGGCGATCAGTTTGCCGCCGGGTTCCTGTTCGGCATGGCAACCGGTCGCGACGTGGAAACCTGCGCGCGGATGGGCAACGTCTGTGCCCGCGAAGTGATCAGCCACATCGGCCCGCGCCCCGAAGTCGACGTCGCCGCACTGATGAAGGCCGAGGGACTTTTGTGACAGTCGACCTGACGCCCGGTTTTTACGATGTGCCACCGGGCATGGTGGCGGCTGTCGTCACCTATCTCGAGATGACGGCCAGACCGCCCCTGCGCCCGGCACCGGATCTGGCGGGCATCGCCCTGGAGCCGCTTCCCGATATCACATCCGCACGATATCGCGATCTGTTCGAACGCGTCGGTGCACAGGATTGGTTGTGGTTCTCGCGCATGGCCATGTCGGATGAAAAACTGTCCGCGATCCTGAACGCCCCGGATGTAGAGGTCTTCACCCTTGCCAAGGACGGCGTCTCGCAGGCGCTTCTCGAGCTTGATTTCCGCGTCGAGGGAGCCTGCGAACTGGCCTTCTTCGGCGTGGCCCCCGCTCTGATCGGCACCGGAGCCGGCCGCGTGCTGATGAACCATGCGATTGAGCTGGCATGGGCCCGCCCGATCCGGTGCCTTCATGTGCACACTTGCACGCTGGATCATCCCGGCGCATTGGCGTTCTATCAACGCTCGGGCTTTGTCCCGTTGCGCCAGCAGATCGAGATCGCCCCCGACCCGCGCCTCACAGGGGTTCTGCCCGAAACCGCAGGCCCGCACGTCCCGATGTTTCGCCCCTGAACACGGGCCTGAACACTGGCCTGAACACGGGGCGCGATCCACAATGACAGCCCCCTGGCGTCACATCCCGCATCAGAAATCAGGCTGGCAGGCCCCACCCCTCATGCAGCGCGTCAGATCTTCTGCCATCTGCTCGGTCGGGTTCCCAAAGGCGTTGCCGCCACAGGGATTCGTGCTGATCATCATCTCTCCGTCGCGATTCTCGACAAAGGCAATATACTCCACACCCGATATCAAGCCGGCACACCATGGCCCCATGCAGGCCACTTCCAGCGTGACGCCGCTCTGGAACGGCCGGATGAATCCGCGCGGGCTCAGTTGCAGCCCCTCGATATAGCCATCAATCCGGGTCATGGCAGGCGTGTCTTGCTGGTTTTGCCAATCCACCCGGGGCAATTCACGCTCGTCAAACAGCAGCGTACCGCGCACGATCAAGTAAAGCTTGTCCGATGACGCCGCCTCGGCCCATGCGGACAGATGCGACCAGGGCATGCAACTCAGCGCAAGTACCGGCCCCGCGATCAGGGCGAACAGAGCGCTCAGACAGGCCCGATATGCGACGCGAAAACCTCCAGCACACGAATATACACCTCGCGCTTGAAGGGTACGATCTTGTCGACCAGTTGATCTGTCGGCTGCCAGCGCCATGCGGAAAACTCCGGATGTTCGGTTTGGATGTTAATCTGATCGTCCTGCCCATGAAACCGCATCAGGAACCATTTCTGCTCCTGACCGCGATACCGGCCCTTCCAGATCTGCGGCACAAGATCATGAGGCAGCTCGTAAGGAAGCCAATCCGCGGTCTCGGCCACGATCTCGACCAGATCGGCCGTCACTCCGGTTTCCTCCCAAAGTTCGCGCAAGGCCGCCTCGCGGGGTTCTTCGCCCTTGTCCACACCGCCCTGTGGCATCTGCCAGGCTTCGGTGTAGCGATCCTTGCGCTGCCCGACGAACACATCGCCTGCCACGTTCATCAACATCACGCCGACGCAGGGTCGGTATGGCAGCTGTTCGATCTCTTCCGGGGTCATGGGCGCGCCTCTTGAGGTTTCGCACCGTTCTCCCTGATCCCGGCAGCGGCGTCCAGAGGGCGCAGACCTTGTGCATGCAAGGTCTGGCCCGCCGGATACTGCCGCCCGCGCCATGGACAAACCCTGTCATGACGCCGCGTTGCGCGTGACAAGCGCGCAGATGGGCGCAATCTATGGGCCAATCCAAGGGAGGGTTTCATGACCAATTATCCGCATCTTCTGGCACCGCTGGACCTGGGCTTTACCACGCTGAAGAACCGGGTGCTGATGGGCTCAATGCACACGGGCCTGGAAGAGACCCGAGACTGGAACCGCGTGGCCGAGTTTTACGCCGAACGCGCCCGGGGTGATGTCGCCCTCATGGTGACCGGCGGGATTGGTCCCAACCTCGAAGGCTCAGTCCTGCCCGGTGCAGCGATGATGACCACCGAGGAAGATGTGAAAAACCACTCGGTTGTGACACAGCGCGTCCATGAGGCAGGTGGCAAGATCGCGATGCAGATCCTGCATGCGGGCCGCTATGCCTATGGTCCGAAATGCGTGGCTCCCTCCCCGGTGAAATCCCCGATCTCTCCCTTCCCGCCCACCGAGCTGGACGAAGAGGGTATCGAAAAACAGATCGGCGATATCGTGAATGCCGCGCGGCTGGCCCGGAAAGCCGGCTATGACGGGGTCGAGATCATGGGCTCGGAAGGCTATTTCCTGAACCAGTTCATCGTCACCCACACCAACAAGCGCACCGACCGCTGGGGCGGCAGCTATGAAAACCGCATCCGCCTGCCCATCGAAGTCGTGCGCCGTGTCCGCGAGGCCGTCGGCACGGATTTCATTATCATTTACCGCCTGTCGATGATCGACCTTGTGCCCAACGGCTCGACCTTTGACGAAGTCGTGCAGCTGGCCAAGGAAATCGAAAAGGCAGGTGCCACCATCATCAACACCGGCATCGGCTGGCACGAGGCACGGGTTCCCACCATCGCCACCTCTGTGCCGCGCCGTGCCTTTGCATGGGTCACGCAAAAGCTGATGGGGCATGTCTCGATCCCGGTGATCACCTCCAACCGCATCAACACGCCCGAAGTCGGCGAAGCCGTGATCGCGGAGGGCTGCGCCGACATGGTGTCGATGGCGCGCCCCATGCTGGCTGATCCGCATTTCGTCAAGAAGGCCATCGCCGGTAAATCCGCCCAGATCGCGCCCTGTATCGCCTGCAACCAGGCCTGCCTTGATCACACCTTCTCGGGCAAGCTCACCTCATGCCTTGTCAATCCGCGGGCCTGTCACGAGACCGAACTGCTGATCGAGCCCGCCGCCACGACCAAATCCATCGCCATCGTCGGCGCGGGCCCCGCCGGCCTGTCCACCGCGATGACCTGCGCCGAGCGCGGGCACAGGGTGACCGTCTTCGACAAGGCCGCCGAAATCGGCGGGCAGTTGAACATGGCCAAGCAAATCCCCGGCAAGGAGGAATTCTGGGGCTTCGTGGACTGGTATCGCACCATGATCGAGGTCCACGACATCGACCTGCGCCTGAACACCGATGTCACCGCCGACGATCTGGATGGGTTTGACGAGGTGATCATTGCCACCGGTGTCATTCCCCGCGATCCCGAAATCCCCGGTCAGGATGGCGACAACGTGGTGGATTACATCGACGTTCTGCGCGGCAAGGTGCCCGTCGGCAAACGCGTTGCTGTCATCGGCGCGGGCGGCATCGGCTTTGATGTCTCGGAATACCTCGTGCACCAGGGCGAAAGCCCGACCGAGAACCTGCCCGAGTGGATGGCGGAATGGGGCGTGGCCGATCCCGCCCAGCATCGTGGCGGCCTGGCACCGGACGGCCCGAAACCCGAAGCCCCGGCGCGCCAGGTGACACTGTTGCAGCGCAAGGCGGAAAAGCACGGCAAACGGCTTGGCAAGACCACGGGCTGGATTCACCGCGCATCTCTCAAGATGAAGGACGTGAACTTTGTCGGCGGCGTGAATTACGAACGCATCGACGCGGCCGGCCTGCATGTCAGCTTTGGCGAGGCGCGCGAGAACCCGACCCTGATCGAGGCGGACACGATCGTTCTGTGTGCCGGTCAACTGCCGCTGCGCTCTCTGGCCGACGACCTTGAGGCCAGAGGGATCACCCCGCATGTGATCGGCGGTGCCGATGTGGCGGCCGAACTCGATGCCAAGCGCGCCATTGATCAGGGCACGCGGCTGGCCGCGGTGATCTGAGCGCCGCCGCCGCCATCCTGCTGCCTCAGGCCGCGCCCACGAGCAGGCGATAGCCGACCCCGTAGAGCGTCTCGATCGCGGCGAACTCGGGATCTTTCGCGCGGATCTTCTTGCGGATGCGCTTGACATGGCTGTCGATCGAGCGCTCTTCCACGTAGATGCCGACGCCATAGATATGATCCATCAACACCTGCCGGCTCCGTACGTGATCGGGTTTGAGCGCGATGCAATAGAGCGTTTCGAACTCTGTGGCCGTGAGCCGGACATCCATCCCCTTCCAACTCACGCGCATGGTTTCGGGGTTCATCTCCAGTCCACCGCGGGTCAAGGGCTTGCGCTTTCCGGCACCGGGATCGCCGACGGCATTGCGGAGCTTTTCCGCGCGGCGAAGGGCGCTGTTGAGCCGCTCCACCAGCACGCGTCCGGAGAAGGGTTTGTGCAGGTAATCCTCCGCGCCCATGCGCAGGGCCATCACCTCGTCGGCATGATCGCTCTCGCCCGACAGGAACACGACAGGGATATCGAGCGCCTCTTCTGACCCTAGTCTCTCGAGCATCGAGATTCCATCCATCCGGGGCATCTTCATGTCCATCACGGCAAGGCTGGTTGGCCGCCGTTTCATGGCCTGCAGCGCGCACACCGAGTCAGTATGGCTTTCGACTCGGTATCCCTCGTCGCGCAGCAGCGCCGAGAGCTTGCTGAGAACGCTGCGATCCTTATCGATCAGGGTAATGTGGGTCATGACAGCCTCTCTCCTACGATGGCAGCGGAGGGGAACCTGCCAAAGGCCGGACGGGCTTGCCGAAACCGACAAATCCTTTCCCCCACCACAAGTACTCACATACATATTGCTAACATTGTTGTCAACAATTAATACCAACATTGTTTCCGACAATCTTGTTGACAGACTTGACGACCGGTGATTCAACTGCGCCATGAGCCGTACAACCAACCGCCCGGGCCGCCGGAAGACACTCAAGGACGCCCAGCGGGAGCAAACCCGCGCCAAGCTGCTCGCCGCCGCGAAGCGGCTTTTCGAGCTCTATGGCTATGATGATGTGAGCGTGACCGAGATCGCCCGCGAGGCAGGCGTGACCCATTCGATGATCAACGTCTATTTCGGCGGCAAGGCCGGCCTCGTCTACGAGCTCGTCCGCCAGAACAACGATCATCAATATGCGCGCACCGTCGAACTCGCGCGCAGCAAAACCTCGGCCCGGGACCGGCTTGCGGATATCATTGGATTCTGGATGCAGTTGGACGGGGAGAATCCGAAGCTTGCTTCGGTGCTGCATGCCTATTCGTGGCAATGGCCCCCCGAGACCGAGCAGGAGAATGACGAAGACATCGCGCGCTTTCGCGCCTGTATCGCCGAGGTGATACGCGAGGGCCAGCAAACCGGCGAACTCGGTTGTAACGCCGATCCCGCTCTGGCGGCGAAGGCCTGCTTTGCACTTTACACATGGGGCATGCGCCCGATGGTGCTGCTGGGCAAGACGGTGGACGAGGCCCATGACGAAACCATGGCCATGATCGATCTCGTCCTTTGTCCGGGGCCTGCCCCGATCCGGTCCTGAAACCGGGCCCGCTCGAATTCCGGCGACCCCGGTCTTTTTGCCCGGGACTATTCCACGGTGAAGGTAATCACCTCGCTCACCACAATCGGATCATGCGGGACGTGATTGTGATCTCCCAGCAGCAGTTGCAGCGTGTGCTCTCCGGCGGGCAGGTCAAGCGTGGTCTGTGTCTGGCCGCCGCCGAAATGCAGGTGGTTCTCATCCGAGGGGATGCCGATCTCGATCATATCCGCATCCTCGGGACCCTCACCAAAGGGCACGCGGTTCAGCAGGATGTGGTGATGGCCCGTCCCCTCCTGTTCGACTCCAGCCGGAGCCACGCCTTTGCCGCTCAGACCAAAGATCACCGTCACCGGTGAGCTGACCGTCGCCCCGTCTTGGATATTCACGACATAGACCTGGGCATCGTTCGCAGAAACCGCCGTGGCAGCCGCAAGCGCCATAGCGGCACCGAAAATCATATGTTTCATAAATTTCCTCCCGAATAGACAGTGATACCTAGGCCGGAACGCATGGTTTTCAAACGTCGCACGCAGCCCGGAAGCACACCAAACAGCACGTTTGCGTGTTTCTGACTGGACAACGATAACGATAAATCCCCGATATTATCCCATCTGCGCCGTGTTCTTGCCCTTATTCGCGCCGATACCTGAGCGTCAAGAAATTGACCCAAAAGGGACCCGAGCATGGATAGACTGACCGAAATGGAAGCCTTCGCCACCGTAGTGGATCAAGGAGGCTTTACCGATGCGGCAAAGAAAATGGGCATCTCGAAATCGGCCGTCTCCAAACATGTTTCGAGCCTCGAAGCACGTCTGGGCGCGCGCCTGCTGAACCGCACGACCCGCCGCGTATCACCGACCGAAATCGGCCTTGCCTATTACGACCGCGCCCGCCGCGTCCTCAACGACGCAGGCGAAGCCGATGCGCTGGTCACCTCGATGCAAAGCGCACCCTCGGGCCTGCTGCGCATCTCGGTTGCCACGGATTTCGGCGTCAATCATCTGTCGCCGGTCCTGTCGTCCTTCCTCGAGGGATTCCCGGACATCACAGTGAACATGGTGCTCAACAACCGCTATGTCGAACTGATCTCGGAAGGGTTCGACATGGCCGTGCGCATCGGAGAGCTGGAAGACAGCACCCTGCGCGCACGCAAACTGACCGAAACCACCAAACGCATGATTGCATCGCCAGAGTATTTCGAACGCTATGGCCGCCCGCAAAAGATCGACGATCTGAATGACCACAAGCTGCTGCACTACTCCAATCAGGGTGCGGGCAATGTCTGGAAGATCACGGCACCTTCCGGTGAAAAGCGTCAGGTGCGCACCGCCGGCTGGCTCAGCGTGAATGACGGCCAATCGCTTCTGAACGCCGCGATCTCGGGGCTTGGCATCGCCTATCTGCCCAGCTTCCTTTATTCCGACGCAATGTCGCAAGGGCTGGTCGAGGACGCGATCCCGGAACTTCCGGTCGAAACCCAGGGCATCTATGCCGTCTACCCGCCCGGCCGCTTCACGCAGCCCAAGGTGCGCGCCTTCATTGATTTCCTTGTCCATTCCTTTGCTGACAAGGGCCCCTCCGACTGGTGAGGCGGACATCCCCGAACTTCTTCATGTTGCTTTCCCTTGGCAACCACCTGAGCCCCGCAACTCTGCGGGGCTTTTTCTTTTCGCAGCGCATGGCCCGCAGATCGCCCTTGATCCTGACACCAGGATCGGTCCCGATGGCACAACCCGACAGCAAAGGAAAACACCATGGCCTCTGACATCATCATTCGTCCGCTGCGTGCAGAAGATCACGAGGAATGGTCACGGCTCTGGACAGCCTATCTGGCGTTTTATGAAACCGAGTTGCCCGCCGAGGTCTATCAGACCGCCTTCTCGCGGCTCCTGAGCGGGGAAGCAGGCGAGTTTCAGGGCCTGATCGCCGAGATCGACGGGCAGCCGGTTGGTCTGACGCATTATCTTTTTCACCGGATGCTGTGGTCGATCGAGGACACCTGCTATCTGTTGGACCTCTACACTGACCCGTCTGCACGAGGGCGCGGCGCTGGCCGGGCACTGATCGAAGCGGTGCATAGCGCCGCCAAAGAGGCCGGCATTCCCGACATCTACTGGCAAACGCAGGAGTTCAACTACAAGGGCCGCATGCTCTATGACCAACTGGCCACGCGCACGCCCTTCATCATCTACGAAAAACACGGCTGAGGGGCGGACACAGCCGCAACAAGGGTTCTGTCACTGCAATACCTGCGGGCAGCGATGGGGCAAAGGACCATGCCTGCGGCATCCGCGTTCCCGCCCGACGGCAATGAAAAACCCGCGCGGGTTTGGCGCGGATTAGACCAAAGATCGAAGGTCTTGAACGACGGAAACGACCGCCGTTAGCGCAGGCGAAGCCAGGTTTGGGATTGGCATATACCCAAAACGCAACCCGCAACGTCAAGCTGGTCGTCCCTAAGGGTCATACGCGAATTGAATGTGCGCCCGTTGCGTGGATCCCATATTTTGCCGCCATTCCATGACGCCGCCTCGTCTGCTGGCATCATATCCCAGATCATTCGCTTTCCGACATGCTCATACAGTGCAGTCTCGCCCTCCGGATTTCGGGCGCGAACAATCGTTCCGCAGAGCGCCGCACCACAGTTTTGAAATTCGATTTCCAGATGTCCTTGCGCGTTGGCTGGGGTCCGCCAAAGCCCCGATATGTCCTGGGCCACTGCAGATCCGGGAATGAACGCCATGGCGATCATTGCAATCGTTTTGCGAAGAATGCGTGTCATGCCTTCATGGTCCTTCTGGCTTCACCGGCTGCGTGAACGCGACCCCGGGCGGTTTTCATATGATGCGTCGCAGGCACAAGCCTGCCTGCTTTGCCCAGTCCTTGCTGGGGCATCCCGTGGTACAAGGCCTCATAGGAACCGGTCTCGACCAGGAAGGTCTCGTGCCAGATGCCGATGTCACCTGACGTGTTCCTGGCCAGTTTCTTGAACTGCTTCCAGGCGGGTATGTGCAATCCTTCAAGATCTCTGGCCTAAAGCGTCCCGCCGAAAACCTGAATCGTAAGGATTCCCTTGAAGCCTGATCTGTGATTCATCCTGTTTGGGAGGATGGATCATGTCAGCACCTTTGCCGGAAGCGCTACGGGCGCGATTTCAGAAGTTGG